>JBOGSY010000038.1:0-11274 GCA_050691915.1 Candidatus Limnocylindria bacterium
TCCTGGGGCGGAAGTACGTCCCAAGGGTTTGGCTGTTCGCCAATTAAAGCGGTACGCGAGCTGGGTTCAGAACGTCGTGAGACAGTTCGGTCTCTATCCGCCGTGGGCGCAGGGAACTTGAGAGGAGTTGCTCCTAGTACGAGAGGACCGGAGTGAACGAACCAATGTTGTGCCAGTTGTCACGCCAGTGGCATTGCTGGGTAGGTATGTTCGGTTGGGATAAGCACTGAAAGCATCTAAGTGCGAAGCTCGCCTCAAGATCAGGTTCCCCACCGGGTTAACCGGGTAAGACCGCAGCGAGACTAGCTGTTTGATAGGCCGCACGTGTAAGCGCAGCAATGCGTTGAGCTAAGCGGTACTAATGGTCGAGGGCTTGACCTAATTCACGCGTCTAGCACGTGGCTGGACCGCGCGGAGATGCCGGCGCACGCTGCCGGCCACTCGACAAACTCGACGCTTCCAGTCGATCGGTTCTCCATTCGCCCCGCGAGGGCCGAATGGGCCAATTGAAGATCATCCCGGTGACGCTAGCGGAGAGGCTCCACCCGTTCCCATCCCGAACACGGAAGTTAAGCTCTCCAGCGCCGAAGATACTTGGGGGGCAACTCCCTGGGAAAATAGGTCGTCGCCGGGATTTTCATTTGCACCGATGCGCCCGCCCGCCTCCGCGAGCGGGCGTATCCTCTGGTCCAGCATGGACCGGCTCTGCCCGTTTCTGGCTCTGGCCGACGATCGGCGCACCGTCGTCGACGGCTTCGATGCCGAGCACCGCTGCCATGCGACGACTCCGTCCCTGGAGCTGGACCGCGCCCGCCAGGCGAGCCTCTGCCTGACCGAGGCGCATCGCGACTGCGAGCGCTACGTCACCGCCCTGCAGCGGCACGCGGCCGGCCTGGCCGCCCCGCCACCGGCCCCCGACGCGGTGATCGCCCGCACGCGACTGGTCCTGGACCCGGCGCCCGGTGGCCGCCTGATGCTGTCCGGCAGGGGGCCGGCGGCACGGCGTTGGGCGCTGGGTGGCGCGCTGGCGACGGTCGGCGTGGTCGCGGTCGCCACCGGTGCGGCCGGCGCCCTGGGAGGCCTGGTGGGTGGCATCCAGCGGGCAGGCCCGTCGGCCAGCCAGGCGGCCGCGAGGACCCAGCCGGCAGCGCCGACGGCGCGGCCTTCCCAGGCACCTCTGATCGCCCCGGCCACGGTCGAGCAGGCGCCCACGGTCGAGCCGTCGCCCACGGCCGCCCCCGTTCCCGCCACCGCGACGCCGGCCCCGGCCTACGTGGTGCAGGCCGGGGACACGCTCGATGGCATCGCGACCCGCTTCGGCACGACCGTGGCCGCACTGATCGAGGCGAACGGCCTGGCCAGCGCGGACCTGATCAACGTTGGACAGAAGCTCCTGATCCCGGCTTCGTGAAGGCGCCGGCAGCCGGTCATAGCGGCGGCTGGCAGGTGCGGCAGAAGGTGGTGGCCTCGGCGCCGCCAATCTGGCGCAGGGGATGCCCGCAGCGGGGGCAGGGCTCGCCGCCGCGCAGGTGCACACGCAGGAACTCGCGGTGCTGGACCTGGATCTCCGGCGGCACGACCTCGCGCAGCCGGTCGGTGGCGTCGGCCAGCACCGCCCGCATGGCCCGGTGGAGCCGATCCACCTCCTCCGGTCGGAGGGTGGCCCGCCGGCGGAGCGGTGCCAGCCGTGCCTCCCACAGGATCTCGTCGGAGTAGGCATTGCCGATGCCGGCCACGAAGCGCGGGTTACGGAGCAGGGACTTGAGCTCCCCTGGATGACGACGGATGCGCTCGCGAAAGCGCTCCGCGGTCAGCTCCGGATCGTCGGCATCGGGACCCATCTCGCTCCATCCGGGGATGGCGTCGAGGCCGTCGGGCTCGACCAGGTAGAGCTTGCCCAGCATCTCGCGATCCACGTACCGCAGCTCGCCTCCATCCTCCAGCCGAAGCCGGAGGCCCGTCCTGGCCCGCACCCGGCTGGAGCCGTCGTCCAGCAGCCAGAACCGGCCGGCCAGCATCGGGTTCGCGGCCAGCACCCGGTCGGCCCGTCCGTCGCGCTCGAACGGCAGCAGCAGGAACTTGCCGCGACGGCTGGCGGACCCCACCACGCTGCCGCTGAGCGCGGCCAGCTCCGCCGGGGTGCTGCGTACCAGGATCGGCGCGGGTGCGGTGGCCTCGAGCACGCGCCGGCCGGTGAGCCGGGCGGCGAGCTGCTCGGCCACGACGGTCAGGTCGGGAAGCTCAGGCACGGGGGAAGCCCATTGACCGTATGGTATGCTGCGTCGGCTCTGTAGCGAACAACCGCATAGCCGCGCGCGGTAGCGCGTTTCGTACACATCGGCCGTAGCGGAGGAGCCCCACCAGTCGTCACCGACATCGAAGGCAGCTTCCACAACGATTGACCCTGTCGAGACGCCCTCCGAGTGTGGAGGGCGTTAGTCATGCCGCAGAGACATTGGCCACCAAGGAGCGTACTTTCATTTGACCGACGAGACCAAGCAGCCCGAGCCGAAGCCGGAGGAAACGGAGGCAGAGTCTCCGGCCTCCACCGAGCCCACGGCCATGCAGGAGCCGACGCCCGAGGCGGAGGCCGCTGACCCAGAGGCTGCCCCTGAGCCGCCGGAGGACGACGTAGCGGCACCCGCCGCCGTTGCCATCCAGCCGGAGTCCGAGCCGATGCCCGAGGCGCCGGCAACCCCGCCCCCCGACGAACCGGCCGCTGAGGCACCGGCCGCTGAGGCACCGGCCGCTGAGGCACCGGCCGCTGAGGCCCTCCCTGAGCCCGAGCCGGCAGCCGTACCCGCCCCGGCGGCGGAAGAGGCGGGGCCGATGACCATGGCCGAGCTCCTGGACAACCCGGAAAACGAGGTCAAGAGCCTCAAGCACGGGGACGTGGTCGAGGGCACGGTGGTCCGCATCGACCCGGACGAGATCCTGGTCGACTTCGGTGGCAAGAGCGAGGGCGTCGTCTCCAATCGGGAGCTGATGAGCCGGCGTGGTCCCCGCGACGGCGAGGAGTCGCGCCCCGAGCTGAAGGTCGGCGATGAGGTCCTGGTCTACGTCCTGCAGCCCGAGTCGCCAGAGGGCCACGCCGTCCTCTCCCTGCGCCGCGCCGGCCTGGAGCGCAAGTGGCGCGCCATGCAGGAGCGCTTCGATGCGGGCGAGATCGTCGAGGCACGGGTCATCGACCACAACAAGGGTGGCCTGATCGTGGACCTGGGCGTCCGCGGCTTCGTGCCGATCAGCCAGATCGTGGACTTCCCGCGGCGCCCGCGGGACGAGCAGCCGCGCGACGCCGCCCAGGAGATCGCGGAGAAGCTCCAGCCGTTCGTGGGCCGCACCCTGCGGCTCAAGATCCTGGAGGTCAACCGCAAGGCCAACCGCCTGATCCTCTCGGAGAAGGTCGCCCTCTACGAGGAGCGGCGCGAGAAGCGGGACGAGCTGTTCAGCAGCCTGCAGGTCAGCCAGCGGGTGACCGGCGTGGTGCGCAGCATCGCGCCGTTCGGCGTCTTCATCGACCTCGGGGGCATCGACGGCCTGGTTCACAAGAGCGAGCTCAGCTGGAACAAGGTCAACAACCCGGAGACGGCCTACGCGATCGGCGATGAGGTCGAGGCCGAGGTCATCGACATCAACCATGAGCGCGGCCGGATCAGCCTCTCGATCCGACGCCTGCAGGCGGACCCCTGGCAGGAGTCGGTGGCCAAGTACACCATCGGCGACGTCATCGAGGGAACGGTCACCAAGCTCGTGAACTTCGGCGCCTTCGTGCGCGTGGAGGAGGGCCTGGAGGGCCTCATCCACATCAGCGAGCTCTCGAACCAGCGTGTCGCCCACCCCGGCGACGTGGTGAAGGAGGGCGAGGTGCTGAAGCTCAAGATCATCAGCCTCGACTCGGAACGCCACCGCCTCGGGCTCTCCCTCAAGCAGGCGGAGGACCGACCCACACCGCCGGCGGCCGCCGCCCCATCCCGATTCGAGGACCGGCCACAGCGTCGCGAACGGCGTGACCGCCGGGATCGGGACTACCGGCCCCAGGACGCCGTCAGCGAGCCGGACGGCGGGATCGACAACACCATGGCCGCCGCGTTCGCGGAATCCGGCCTGCTCGACCAGTTCCGCGCCACCCAGGCGGACCCCGCCGCTGGGCCCGAGGCCAAGGCCGAGCCGGAGCCCGAGGCCAAGGCCGAGCCGGAGCCCGAGGCCAAGGCCGAGCCGGAGCCCGAGGCCAAGGCCGAGCCGGAGCCCGCCAAGGCCGATGCGGAGGCGCCTCCCGCCGAGGTCGAAGCCGAGCCGGTCGAAGCGAAGTCCGATGCAGAGGCGCCTCCCGCCGAGGTCGAAGCCGAGCCGGTCGAAGCGAAGGCGGAGCCAGCCGAGGCGGAGCCAGCCGAGGAGGAGCCCGCAGCGGCCGAGGAAGCGGCCCCTGCCAAGGCCGAGGACGCGGCCCCTGCCAAGGCCGAGGACGCGGCCCCTGCCAAGGCCCGCAAGGCTGGGATGGCGGCGCCAGACGCTCCAAAAGCGCCTCCGGCCGCCGAGGCCGAGACGGCCGAGGCGGAGCCTGCCGAAGCCCCGACCGCCGAGGCGGAGCCTGCGACGGCCGAGGACGCGGCTGCCACCGAGCCGGAGGCCGAGGCACCGGCCGACGCCGCGGAGGAGACCGCGAAGGCCAAGGCGTAAGCGCGGGCGGCCAAGGCCGCCACCGTCGACTCGAGCGACCCATCGAGGCGGGCCGGATCGCGGTCCGCCTCGTGCATCCTCTCCGAATCGGTGAGCGTCTTGTCCCCGTAGCCCGTAGTACCTATTGAAGGCGCCGCACCGTGGTGGTGCCGTACACTCATTCGAAGGACGGCGGCGCCCATGCCGCCGGCGAACCCAGCGAGAAGCGCGACATGGACCGATTCGACAAGTTCACAGACCGGGCGCGCAAGGTCCTCACCCTGGCCCAGGATGAGGCCCAGCGCTTCAACCACAACTACATCGGGACCGAGCACCTGCTGCTGGGGCTGGTCCGCGAGGGCGAGGGTGTGGCTGCGCGCGTGCTCGAGAACATGAACGTCGAGCTCTCCAAGGTGCGGACCGCGGTCGAGTTCATCATCGGTCGTGGCGACCGCCCGGTGGTGGGCGAGGTGGGCCTGACCCCGCGCGCCAAGCGCGTGATCGAGCTGGCCATTGACGAGGCGCGCCGGCTGGGGCACAACTACATCGGGACCGAGCACCTGCTGCTGGGGCTGGTCCGCGAGGGCGAGGGGATCGCCGCCGGCGTGCTGGAGAGCCTGGGCGTCAACCTGGACAAGGTCCGCCACCAGGTGATCCACGTCCTGAGCCAGAGCTCCAGCGTCTCGCCGGCGCAGGAGACCAAGCGGCCGTCCAAGACGCCGACCCTCGACCAGCTGGGCATCAACCTGACCGATGCGGCGCGCGCCGGCAAGCTGGACCCGGTCATCGGCCGCGAGAAGGAGATCGAGCGGGTCATCCAGATCCTGAGCCGGCGGACCAAGAACAACCCGGCCCTGATCGGCGAGCCCGGCGTCGGCAAGACGGCCATCGCCGAGGGGCTCGCCCACCGGATCGTGACCGGAGACGTCCCCGAGACTCTGATGGACAAGCGGGTGCTGACCCTGGACATCGGCTCGCTGGTGGCCGGCACCAAATACCGCGGCGAGTTCGAGGAGCGTCTCAAGAAGATCATCGAGGAGCTGCGGTCGAGCAGCGACAGCGTCCTGTTCATCGACGAGCTGCACACGCTGGTGGGAGCGGGGGCGGCGGAGGGCGCCATCGACGCGGCCAACATCCTCAAGCCGCCGCTGTCGCGCGGCGAGCTGCAGTGCATCGGCGCCACCACCCTGGACGAGTACCGCAAGTACATCGAGAAGGACGCCGCCCTGGAGCGGCGCTTCCAGCCGGTGATGGTCGAGGAGCCGACCGTCGACGAGGCGGTCGACATCCTGTTCGGCATCCGCAGCCGGTACGAGGAGCACCACAAGGTCAAGATCACCGATGACGCGGTGCACGCCGCAGTCGACCTGAGCGTCCGGTACGTGGCCGACCGCGCCCTGCCGGACAAGGCGATCGACCTCATCGACGAGGCCGGGTCCCGGGTGCGGCTGCGCAAGGCATCGGCCCCGCCGGAGATCCGCGAGGCCCAGAAGGCCCTGGAGGAGATCACCCGCCAGAAGGACGAGGCGATCGCCGGCCAGGACTACGAGGGTGCGGCGCGGCTGCGCGACGAGGAGGCCCAGGCCAAGGAGAAGATCGAGGAGCTGCGCGCAACGTGGCACGAGGAGGCGGCCAAGGACACCCCCGAGGTGACCGACGAGGACATCGCCCAGGTCGTGAGCATGTGGACCGGCATCCCGGTCATCCGCATCAGCGCCGAGGAGTCGGAGCGCCTGCTGCACATGGAGGACGCGCTGCACAAGCGGGTCATCGGCCAGCAGGAGGCGATCGACATCATCAGCAAGGCCGTGCGCCGGGCGCGCGCCGGGCTGAAGGATCCCAAGCGGCCCATCGGCTCCTTCGTGTTCATGGGTCCCACCGGGGTCGGCAAGACCGAGCTGGCCAAGGCGCTGGCCGAGTTCATGTTCGGCTCCGAGGACGCCCTGGTGAAGATCGACATGAGCGAGTTCATGGAGCGTCACAACGTGTCGCGCCTGGTCGGCGCCCCGCCGGGCTACGTCGGCTACGACGAGGGCGGCCAGCTGACCGAGGCCGTGCGCCGCAAGTCGTACAGCGTGGTGCTGCTGGACGAGATCGAGAAGGCGCACCCGGAGGTCTTCAACATCCTGCTCCAGATCCTGGAGGACGGGCACCTGACCGATGCCAAGGGTCGCCGCGTCGACTTCCGGAACACGGTCATCGTGATGACCAGCAACGTCGGCGCCCAGCAGCTGACCAAGGACACCTCCATCGGCTTCCGCAACGTGGAGGCCACGGCGGCGCTTCAGGCGGCGCAGGACTACGACCGGATGAAGGAGAAAGTCCTCACCGAGCTCAAGAACGTGTTCCGCCCGGAGTTCCTGAACCGGATCGACGCGACCGTCGTCTTCCGCCAGCTGACCCGCGAGGAGATCCGCGAGATCGTGGACCTGCTGCTGGGCCGGGTCAAGGCGCAGCTGGCTGGCCAGCAGATGGAGCTGGTGGTGACCGATGCCGCCAAGGACGCGATCATCGAGAAGGGCTACGACCAGGCCTACGGGGCGCGGCCGCTGCGGCGCGAGATCCAGAACCAGATCGAGGACCCGCTGGCCGAACGCATGCTGCAGGCCTCGTTCGAGGCCGGTGACAGCATCGTGGTCGATGCCGCCGCCGATGGCGGGCTGACCATCGAGAAGCGCACGCCCGACCGGGAGCCGGTCAAGGCCCGATAACCGGGCGATACGCCGGCGGTACACCGCCGCGTGGCAACATGGATGACGGCGCCGCCCGGCGCCGTCATCGTCCGTTCTGAAGGTGCGCCCCGTGCCCGCAACCCGATCCGTCTACGTCTGCCAGCAGTGCGGCGCCGAGTCGCCGAAGTGGTCCGGCCAGTGCCCGTCGTGCGAGGCGTGGAACACCCTGGTGGAGACGGTGGTGGCGCGCGCCGGCGGGGGAGCGGCCCGCGCCCGCGAGCGGGCGTCGTTTGCCGTCGGGACGGCCGCGGTCGAGCCCATCGGCGGGGTCAGCAGCGCCGAGGCGGCGCGCCTGCCGTGCGGCATGGACGAGGTCGACCGCGTGCTGGGCGGCGGATTCGTGCCGGGCTCGATCGTCCTGTTCGGCGGCGACCCGGGGATCGGCAAGTCGACCCTGCTCCTCCAGCTCGCCGCCCGCCTGGCGCGCGGCGGCCGGCAGGTGCTGTACATCACCGGCGAGGAATCCACGGCGCAGGTGCGCGGTCGCGCCGAGCGGGTCGACGCGGTGGTCGACGGGTTGGGCCTGGTGGCGACCACCGAGCTGGAGACGGCGATTGGCGCGGTGGTGGCCACGGCACCCGCCCTGGCGGTGGTGGACAGCGTGCAGACCATGGCCACCGCCGAGCTGGGCGGCCCGGCGGGCAGCGTGGGCCAGGTGCGCGAGGTCGCGACCCGCCTGGCGGAGGTCGCCAAGGCCGGCTCCACGTGCATCGCGCTGGTGGGCCACGTGACCAAGGAGGGGACGGTGGCCGGTCCCCGGACCCTGGAGCACCTGGTGGACGCCGTCATCTACCTGGAGGGCGAGCGGCTGGGCTCCACCCGCCTCATCCGCGCGGCCAAGAACCGGTTCGGCTCGACCGAGGAGGTGGGCGTGCTGGAGATGCGCGGCGACGGCCTGGTGGAAGTCGCCGATGCCAGCCGCTTCTTCCTGGAGTCCGAGCAGCCGCCCGTGGCCGGGAGCGCCATCACGATCGCCCTGGAGGGGACTCGGCCCCTGGCGGTGGAGATCCAGGCGCTGGTCGCCCCCTCGGGAGCGGGATCGCCTCGGCGCGCCACCACCGGGATCGACGTCAACCGCGTCCTGATGCTGATCGCGGTCCTCGCCCGCCACGCCGGCCTGAACCTGACCGGGCACGACGTCTACGTCAACGTGGCCGGCGGGCTGCGGATCGAGGAGCCGGCGGCCGACCTGGCGGTCGCGGCGGCCCTCGCCTCGAGCCTGCGTGAGCGCCCGGTGCGGAGCGGGACGGTGCTCGCCGGCGAGCTGTCGCTGGCCGGCCGGCTGCGTCCGGCCAACCGGGCCGACCGTCGCCTGGCCGAGGCGCGCCGCCTCGGCTTCGAGCGGCTGGTGACCGGACCCGCGCGCGGGCACCAATCCGCCGCGGACGGCCTGGTGGAGGTCACCGACCTGCGCGCCGCGTTGGCATCGATCCTGGCGGAGCGTTGAGCAGGGGCGAGCCGTTGCCCGGCCAAATCACGCGTGCTAAGGTGGCCGCCCGCCGAGAGGCGGCCGTGGCCGGCAGCCGGATTCATCCGCTTTCATCTCGCATCATGGCCGGCGGCCGCGAAGCAATTCATATCGGTCTCATCGGTTCATGACCAAGATCATCCAGCTGGTGGGAGCCCTGCTGGGAACCTTCTTCGGGTTCGGGCTGGGGCTCCTGATCCTCACTCGCGCGCCCGAGGCCGTGAGCGAGCCGAACCGTCCTGCCTTCCTGATGGCGGTGGTGGCGGCGTCGCTGCTCTTCGGCTACCTGGCGATTCCCTACATCACCGTCTACCCGGCGCGCTGGGCGGTCGACCGCATCGCGCAGGCGGACGCGGTGGAGTACGCGCTGGGGGTGATCGCCATCGTCATCGGGCTGCTGATGGGCCTGCTGGTGGGGGTGCCGCTCTCGGCGCTGGGCGGCACGCTGGGGGCGGTGCTGCCGCCGGCGGTCGCCATCCTGCTGGCCCTGGCCCTGTTCTGGACGACGATGTACAAGCGGGAGGTCCTGACCCCGGCGCTGGCCGGCCTGCTGCCGGGCGGCCGCGCGCGGAAGGGCCCGCAGCGCGTGGTGGTCGACACCTCGGCGGTGATCGACGGGCGGATCGTGGACATCGGTCGCACCGGATTCATTCTGGGGACGCTGGTTGTCCCTCGCTTCGTGCTGGACGAGCTGCAGCGGATCGCCGACTCGCCGGACGTCCTGCGTCGCAACCGCGGCCGGCGCGGGCTGGAGATGCTGACCGCGCTGCAGAAGGACTCGGTCAGCCCGGTGGAGGTGACGGAGGACACCTATCCGGAGGTCGACGAGGTCGACGCCAAGCTGGTGGCCTTCGCCCGCGACCACGAGGCGGCCATCCTGACCAACGACTTCAACCTGAACCGGGTGGCCGAGCTCCAGGGCATCCGGGTCCTGAACATCAACGAGCTGGCCAACGCCGTGAAGGCGGTCGTTCACCCCGGCGAGGAGATGAGCGTCAAGATCATCCAGGAGGGCAAGGAGCCGGGCCAGGGGGTTGGCTACCTGGACGACGGGACGATGATCGTGGTGGAGGGCGGCAGCAGCTTCATGGAGCGGGAGGTGGCCATCACCGTGACCCGCGTGCTCCAGACGGTGGCCGGCCGCATGATCTTCGCCCAGCCCCGCGAAGCCGGCTGAGCGGCTGATCCCGGACCGATGAGCCAGCCGGTCGCCGCCGTCCTCGTCGCCGCCGGGCAGAGCCGCCGCTTCGGGCTGGAGAAGGTCTGGATCGACTTCTGGGGGCGCCCGGTGTGGCGCTGGGGCCTGGACACCCTGCTCTCGGTCCCCGGCATGTCGCTGGTGATCGTGGTGGCGCCCGCCGACGCGCTGGAGCGGTTTCGGTCGGCCCTGCCGCCGGAGGGCGGGGCGCGGGTCGAGGTCGTGGCCGGCGGCGAGGAGCGCACGGACTCGGTGGTGGCCGGCATCACCGCCCTGACCGCGGCCGGCATCAGCGACGACACCCCGGTGCTGGTCCACGACGCCGCCCGGCCGGCGGCCTCGCCGGAGGTCATGGTGCGGGTGGTGGCCGCCGTGCGGGCCGGCACCGGCGCGGTGCCGGTGGTGCCGGTCGCCGACTCCCTCAAGACGGTGGATGCCGGCCGGGCGGTGACCGGCGCGGTCGAGCGCGATGCCGTGGTGGCGGCCCAGACACCGCAGGGCGCCACGCTCCTCCAGATGCGGGCCGCCATGGAGGAGACGCACGCCTGGGGCCGCCCCGCCACCGACGAGGCGGCGGCCATGGCGGCCGGCGGCATCCGCGTTCGGGCGGTGGACGGCGACGCCGCCAACCGCAAGCTGACCGAGCCGGGGGACGACGCCATGCTGCGCGGCACGCTGGCCCGCTGGGCGGTCCCCGTGGAGGCGCCGGCCACCGGCCCCGGAACGCGGGCGGGGGTCGGGTTCGACGCTCATCGCCTGGAGGCCGGCCGCGAGCTGCGGCTGGCCGGCCTCAGCTGGCCGGGCGAGGCGGGCATGGCCGGCCACTCCGACGGCGACGCCGCCCTGCACGCCGTGACCGATGCCCTGCTCGGCGCCGCCGGCATCGGCGACATCGGGACCCTCTACCCGCCGGACGATCCGCAGTGGGCCGGCGTCGATTCGGCCGCGCTCCTGGCCGGGGCGCTGGTGCGCGTCCGCGAGGCGGGCTGGCGGCCGTCCTTCGTGGACCTGACCATCGTGGCCCGGCGGCCGCCGATCTCGGCGCGCCGCGACGAGGTGATCCGCCGCCTGGCGGAGCTCTGCGGCCTGGACGGGTCGGCGGTGAGCGTCAAGGGCACCACCTCCGACGGGCTGGGATTCGCCGGCGCGGAGGGGATCGCCGCCTTCGCGGTCGCGACCGTGACCCGCGCCGACGGGTGAGCGACTGGATCGGCGGCCGC
>JBOGSY010000039.1:0-11174 GCA_050691915.1 Candidatus Limnocylindria bacterium
GGCGGCAGACGAGGACTTCATGGTCGACGCCAGCCGGCTGCTCGACGAATTCCATGGCTATATGGAGAACGGAGCCGACGCTTGGTACCGGCGGCGCGTCGCGGCGGACCCGCGCGCCGGCGCCAAGGGCCCGATCGCCTACTTCTGCGCCGAGTACGGCATCCACGAGTCGATGCAGATCTACTCCGGCGGCCTGGGGGTGCTGGCCGGCGACCACCTCAAGTCGGCGTCCGACGCCGCGCTCCCCTTCATCGGGGTGGGGCTGCTCTACCGGCGCGGCTACTTCCGCCAGCAGATCGACGCGGACGGGCACCAGGAGCACGCCCAGCCGGACCTGGATCCCGGACAGCTCCCCCTGCGCCGGGCGCGCGGCGCCAACGGCGCAGCGCTCGAGGTGAGGGTTGACTTTGCCGATCGGCAGGTGCAGGCCGCCGTCTGGGTCGCCCAGGTGGGCCGGGTCCCGCTCCTGCTGCTGGACACCGACATCCCGGCCAATCCGAGCGCGGACCGGCCGATCACCCACATCCTCTACGTTCGCGGGCGCGAGATGCGCCTCTCGCAGGAGCTGATCCTGGGCGTGGGCGGGGTGCGGGCCCTGCGGGGGCTGGAGATCGACCCCGCGGTCTGGCACCTGAATGAGGGCCACTCCGCCTTCCTCCTCCTGGAGCGCGCGCGCGAGCTGCTGGCGGCGGAGCCGGGAGTGGCGCCGGGGGAGGCCCTGCGCAGGGTCGGCGGCAGCTCGGTCTTCACGATCCACACCCCGGTGCCCGCCGGCAACGAGATTTTCGACCGGGGCCTGGCCACCAAGAACCTTGCCCCCTGGCTGCAGGCCACCGGGATGCCCGCCGGCGAGCTGATGGAGCTGGGTCGCGGCCGCACCGACGACCCGAACGCCGGCTTCGACATGACCGCCTTCGTGCTGCGGCACGCGGCCGATGCGAACGCCGTCAGCCGCCTGCACGCCCACACAGCCACCGATACCTGGGAGCCCCTGGCGGGGCACCCCATCCGGGCCATCACCAACGGCGTCCACGTGGCCACCTGGCTGGGGCGCCCCGTCCGGCGCCTGTACGAGCGGGCCATCGGTGCCTCCCTGGGCACCGACCTGGGCGGCGCCGCCGAGTTCGCCGGCCTGGACCAGGTGGAGGACGCGGACCTGTGGCGTGCTCACCAGCAGCAGAAGCGCGAGCTGATGGACTTCACCGAGCGGCGCCTGGCCAGCCAGTTCGCGCGCCACGGCGAGTCGCCCGACGCGCTGCGGGAGGTCGAGGGCGCCCTGGACTCGGGGGCCCTGACCATCGGCTTCGCGCGTCGCTTCGCGACGTACAAGCGGGCGGACCTGCTCTTCCGCGACGAGGACCGGCTGGCCCGCCTGCTGGCGAGCGTCGAGCGCCCGGTGCAGGTCGTCATCGCCGGCAAGGCGCACCCGGCCGACCGGCCGGGCCAGCAGGTCATCCAGCGCATCTTCCAGCTCTCGCGGTCCGACCGGCTGCGCGGCCAGGTCTTCATCCTGGAGGACTACGACATCCGCGTCGCCCGCTTCCTGGTCGCCGGCGTGGACATCTGGCTCAACAACCCGCGCCGGCCGATGGAGGCCTCCGGCACGTCGGGCATGAAGGCGGCACTGAACGGGATCCCCAGCGTCAGCATCCTGGACGGCTGGTGGGACGAAGGGTTCAACGGCGCCAACGGCTGGGCGATCGGCGGACGCGAGACCGATGACGCCGATCCCGCGGTCCAGGACGACCGCGACGCGGACGCGCTCTACCGCCTGCTGGAGGACGAGATCGTGCCCAGCTACTTCGACGCGGATGGTGACGGCCTGCCGCGGCGCTGGATCGCCACCATGCGGGCCGCCATCGCGTCCTCGATCTGGGAGTTCAGCACCGCCCGCATGCTGGGCCAGTACGTGGAGGATCTGTACCTGCCGGCCATGGGCGTCGCCCCGGAACCCACGCCCGCCCAGGCCTGAGCCCGCCGACCGAGCGGCACCCGGGTCGCGCGTGACAGGCCGGGTACGATGTCGCCCATGATGACGACGCCCGCCGGCCAGCCCGCCACAGGCCACTCCCCGCTGCACGAGGATCTCCTTGCCCTGCTGCGCGCCACGCGGGCGGCCGAGCGCGAGCTCTTCGCCATGCTCGCCCCCGCGCAGCTCGATGCGAGCGGCGCCCACGGGGCCTGGTCGGCACGGGATGTCCAGGCCCACCTGGCGGCATGGCGGGCGATCGAGGCGCGCCGCCTGGACGCGACAGCGCGCGGAGAGGGCCTGCCGGCCGACGACCCTGCGCCGGAGGACCCGATCGACGAGTCGAACGCGCGGCTGCACGCCGAGCGCGCCGGGCTGTCGTGGGCGTCGGTCAGGGAGGAGGCGGACGCCAGCGTCGAGGCGCTGATCGCGGCCATCGCTCGCAGCTCGACCGAGGCGCTGTGCGAATGCGACGGCACCGCTGCGGGCATCGGGGCCAACGCCGCCAACCACGCGATCGCCCACCTCAGCGACATTGCCCAGCAGGCCGGCGCCGCCCGGCTCTTCGACGCGTTCAGCGCGGAGGTCGAGGCGATCCTGCGCCGCGGCCACCTGCCGGTCCGCGACTCCGGGGTGATGCTCTACAACATCGCCTGCCACCGCGCGCTGTCGGGTGAGCTGGACGAGGCGCGGCGGCTCCTGCGCGCCGCCTTTGCGCGCCGCCACGACCTGGTGGAGGAGGCGGTGGCCGATGCCGACCTGGCCGCCGTCCGCGCGGACCTGCCCGCGCTGGCCGCCCCCGCCGGTTCCGCCCCGGGCTAAGCGAGGGCCGGACGACGCCTTCAGTCTCCACGGACTGGCGCGCGGTTAGGGCAGGACGCTCCGCGGGTTCTCCCAGACGCCGTTGATGTTGGTCGCGAAGTGGAGGTGACAGCCGGTCGAGAAGCCGGTGCTGCCCTCGTAGCCGATGATCTGGCCGGTGCTCACGATCTGCCCCGGCGAAACGACCACCCGGGTGGTGATGTGCCAGTACCAGGTCTGGATGCCGCCACCGTGGTCGATCACAACGCCGTAGCCGCTGTCCCACGGCCAGAGCGGCCGTCCTGAGGCGACCACCACGCCGGCTTTGGAGGCCAGGATGGGCGTGCCGCAGCCGCTGGCCATGTCGATCCCGCCGTGGAAGTGCGGGTAGTAGACGCCGCGGTAGGTGTAGGGGGGCTCCAGCGCGAAGTTGGTGGGGCCCCACTCCTGGGTGATCCGCGGCGCCGCCTCCGGCCAGCGGAAGCCCGAGGCCGAGACGCGCTGTGAGTTCTTGCGCGCTTCCTCCGCCTGCCGGCGACGGGCCTCCTCCAGCGCGGCCTGCTCGGCGACCAGCCGGGTCACCAGGGCATTGGCGGCGCTGAAGGCCTTCTCGTTGGCCGCGATCTGGGCCTGCACCTGGCCCTGGGCCTGGAGCGAGGCGTTCAGGGCGGCCTCCTGCTCGGCGCGCTTCTTCTCCGCCGCCTCCTTCAGCTCGGCCGTGCGCTGCTCCAGGACCTCCAGCTCCGCCTGCCGCTCCTCGAGCAGCGCCTGCTGCTCGGCCGCCACCTTGCGTGCCTCGCGGAGCTGGCGGCGGCCGTCGCGCAGCGTCTCGCGCTTGACCTTCAGCTGCTCGCGGATGACGCGAATCTCCTCGGCCAGCGCCTTGTCCTGCTCCGAGATGGTGAGCAGGTAGCCCACCTGGTTGGTGGCGGCGTCCAGCGACTCGGAGCTGAGCAGCACCTCCAGCAGGGAGATCTGGCTCTGCTCGTAGGCAGACCGCAGGTGGTCCTCCAGCAGGGCCTCGCGGGCCAGGAGCTCATCGGTCTGCAGGGCGATCTCGGCGGCGACGGCGGCCAGCTGGTCGTCCAGGGCCGCGATCTCGACGCGCAGCTCCTCCAGGCGGGCCGTGATCTCAGCCACCTGGTCGCGCACCTGGTTCAGGAGCCCCACCACGCGCTCGTACTCGGCGGTGACCTCGGCCAGCTCCGCCTTGGCCACGTCCAGCTGCTGTGCCAGGGACGCGGAGCGAGCCTTCAGGTCGTCCAGGCGGGCACGCTGAGCCGACAGCTCGCGCTCGATGGCGGCCTTCTGTGCCTTTGCTTCGCTGATGGGATCCGCGGCCAGGGCCGGGTCGCGGGGGGTGCTGGAGACGATGGTCGCTCCGACCGCCAGCAGGGCTACCAGCAGGACGGCCAGACGAGATCGTCGCCTCATCTGAGGCGGCTCCGTCGTGTATTCACGATGCCCAGGTGCCCCCGTGGTGCGTGGTTCGGCCATGCTACCCGGCGAGTCCGGGCGCGTGACGGGGTCGAATGTACTACACCGTAGTACTCAATTGCACCCCTCCGCCGGGAACGTTTGGCCCCCTCGCCCGCCCGGCGGGCAGGCGATGCTCAGGCCTCGTCGTCGATGACCGATGCCCGCGCCACCTCTGCGCCGAGCAACACGATGACGCTGGCGAAATAGAGGAAGACCAGCAGGGAGATGGCCGCCGAGACCGGTCCGAAGGCGGAGTCATAGCGCGCCACGTCGGTGGCGTAGTAGGTGAAGCCGATCCGCAGCAGGCTCCACAGCAGGGTGGCCACCACCGCTCCCGGCCAGACCTCGCGCAGCGTCACGGGGCGGTTGGGCACCAGCCGGTAGAGGACCAGGAAGGCGACGAAGATGAGCAGCAGCGGGACCACGAAGCCGA
This sequence comes from Candidatus Limnocylindria bacterium, assembly GCA_050691915.1. Classification (GTDB taxonomy): domain Bacteria; phylum Chloroflexota; class Limnocylindria; order QHBO01; family QHBO01; genus JBOGSY01. Next base: position 4,683 of record JBOGSY010000039.1, read on the forward strand.
TGGCGGAGAGCGCAAGCCAGCCGCCCGGAACGCGGTCCAGGATCTCGGCCGCCGCCTGCTGGACGATGCCGGTCGCGATACCGATGGCGATCGAGGCGATGCCCAGCAGCCCCGTGATCGACATCAGCGCCAGCCCGACCAGCTTGTCCTGGAGAAAGGGCCGCGGGGCCGCCGACACGAACGCGCTGCCGATCCCCCGGCTCACTGCCGAGAACACGCCCAGCGCACCCCAGATCAGGAAGATCAGGCCGAACAGGCTGATCCCGCCCCGCGCCTCGATGATGGCGTCGAGGACCTCGCCCATGGTCTCCGCGTCCACCGGTGTGGCCAGCTCAATCTGCCGCACGACGAACTGCCGCGCGTCCCCCTCGCCCACGAAGAAGCTGAGGGTCACCACGCCCAGCACCAGCAGCTGGAAGACCGACAGGATCGAGAAGTAGGCCATGCTGCCGGCGTTCTGAAGCGCCTCGTGCTTCAGGAAGCCGACCACCGCGCGCCGACCGATGCGGCTCCATCGGTGCCGGACCAGCCAGGCGTCGGCGTGGCGGGCGAGGCGCTTCGCGCGATCGATCATGGGCGTCCGACGGCTCCGCAATACGCGTGCCCAACAGGCTACGCTGATTTCGCATGCCGAAGGACGCATCGGTCCAGCTGGAGCTGGACGGCCACAGGGTCAGCATCTCGAACCCCTCCAAGGTGTACTTCCCCGAGGCCGGGATCACCAAGCTGGAGCTGGTGGAGTACTTCCTGGCGGTGGCCGCTGGCGCGCTGCGCGGGGTGATGGACCGGCCGATGGCGCTGAAGCGGTTCGTGGACGGCATCGGCGCTGAGGCGTTCTTCCAGAAGCGGGCGCCGAAGTCCGTGCCGGAGTTCGTGCGCACGGTGGAGCTCTCCTTCCCCTCCGGCCGCACCGCCGACGAGGTGGTCGTCGCCAATCGCGCCGCTCTGGCCTGGGTCGTGAACCTGGGCTGCGTCGACCTCAACCCGCACCCGGTCCGCGCGGACGACCTGGAGCATCCGGACGAACTGCGGGTGGACCTGGATCCCGGCCCAGGGGTGCCGTGGGCCGACGTGCGCCGGGTCGCCGTGGTGGCCGGCGAGGTCCTCCGCGACCACGGCCTGGTCGGCTGGCCGAAGACCTCCGGCTCGCGCGGGATCCACGTCTATGCCCGCATCGAGCGCCGCTGGGGATTCAGCGAGGTGCGACGCGCGGCCCTGGCCCTGGCCCGCGAGGTGGAGCGACGCGCCCCGGAGATCGCCACCAGCAGGTGGTGGAAGGAGGAGCGGCACGGCGTCTTCATCGACTACAACCAGAACGCCAAGGATCGGACGGTAGCCAGCGCCTACTCGGTGCGCCCGTTGCCGGCGGCCACGGTCTCCGCTCCCCTCCTCTGGTCAGAGGTGCCCGATGCCGAGCTCGGCGACTTCACCCTGCAGACCATGCAGGACCGATACGCCCGCCTGGGCGACGTGGGCGCCGGCATTGACGATGCGGTCGGCTCGCTCGAGGGGCTCCTCGACCTCTCGGCCCGCGACGAGGCCGCTGGCCAGGGCGACGCGCCGTGGCCGCCGAACTACGCCAAGCAGCCCGGCGAGCCGCCCCGCGTCCAACCGTCCAGGCGCCGCATGCCGGATCCAGCTACGCCCCCGGCTGGTGCGGCGCCGCTCGGCCGTGCCGGGTCGCAGCCCCAGCCGGTGCCGCCCGCTCCCTCGCGTCGCGCCGATGGCACGGTGGCGCCCACCGGCCGCCGCCGCTCGACGCAGCCGCTGATCGTGATCAGCCAGGCGAAGGCGAAGAAGGATGCGCTTGACGGCCTGGAGCGCTGGAGGAAGCGTCACCCGAAGGCGGCCAGGCGGCTGGCGGAGGACGACGTGCTGGTCGACGGCATGCGCGGCCGCTCGTCGCTGTGGTACCGCGTCCGCGTCAATCTGCGGCACGTCCCGGAGGCGGACCGTCCCGCCGCTGAGCCACCCGACCCCGACTACGACCTGACCGACGAGTGGCGCTAGGCACGCGCCGGCTGCCTCAGCGTTCGACTGCCCGCTCCATGCGCCGGTCAGGGATGATCCAGAGGACGACCACCGCGCCATAGATGGCGAGCGCGACCACCGGCGCGACGAGTGCGATCGGGATCCCGACGGCGAACATGATCGGCGAGATCTTGCCCTTGACGTCACGCCCCACGGCCGCGGCGAGGGCAGGGGTCTGGCCCGGGGTGCGGATCAGGGCGCGCACCACCCCGTAGTAGGCGAGGGCCGCCAGCAGGAGGAGCAGCCCATATGCGGCGACCGGGATTTCGCCGAACCTGCTGTCACCCACCCAGGCCGTGCCGAACGGGAACAGCGAGATCCAGAAGAGAAAGTGAAGGTTGGCCCATAGCACCAGGCCGTTCACGGTCTTGGCGGTGTGCAGCAGATGGTGATGATTGGCCCACCAGGTTCCGAGCAGCGCAAAGCTCAGCACGTAGCTCGAGAAGGTTGGCCACAAGGGGGCCAGGTCCTCGAGCGCGCCGCCCTCCGGAGCATGGAGCTCCAGGACCATGATCGTGATGATGATCGCGATGACGCCATCGCTGAATGCCTCGAGGCGGCTCTTCGTCACCTCGGCATCCTAGGGCCCACACCCGATCCGCGTCAGCCCTGCGCGAGCCGTTCCTGCAGGCGTGCCTTTACTGCGGGCCATTCGGGGGCGAGGATCGAAAAATAGACGCTGGAGCGCATGAAGCCATCCGGCATGCGGAACTGGTGGCGCAGGACCCCCTCGCGCACGGCCCCCAGTCGTGCGATGGCGGCCTGCGAGCGGCCGTTGCGCTCATCGGTCTTGAAGGCGACACGGATGGCACCCAGCTCGTCGAAGGCGTAGCTCAGCTGCAGCAGCTTGGCCTCCGTGTTGGTCGCGGTTCGCCGGTGCGACGGCGCGATCCAGGTCCAGCCGATCTCCAGGCGCCCGTGCTCCGGTGCGATATCCAGGAATCGCGTCGAGCCGACGGCGCGGCCGGTGGCAGCGTCGACCGTCGCCCAGCTGATGTACTCGTGGCGCAGCGCATCGGCCAGGTAGGCGGACCAGGCCGATGCACCCTGCGACAGATCCGTGAACAGGTAGCGAAACGTCGCCGGGTCGTCTGCGGCGACGGTCAGGAGGTCGTCGCGATGGCGCTCCTCGAGCGGCTCCAGCCGCACGAATCGTCCGGCAAGCGTGACCCGTTCCGGCGCCTTCACCTCAGCGGGCTGGCGCTCCCTGCCCTTCTCGGGCCGAGACGGCCGCCTCCACCCAGTCGGGGATCTCGCGGCGCAGCGTGGCGAGCGGAAGCGACCCGTGGCCGAGCACCTCGTCGTGGAAGGCGCGCAGGTCGAATCGGTCGCCCAGCTTCTCGGAGACCTCGCGGCGCGCCCGCTCGATCTCGCGCTGTCCGATCTTGTAGGCCAGGGCCTGGGCGGGCCAGATCGTGTATCGGTCCACCTCGATCTCGGCGTCGACCGTCGGCAGGGTTCCGCGCTCGTGCATGAACTCGATCGCCTTCTCGCGCGGCCAGCCCATGGCGTGCAGGCCGGAGTCCACCACCAGGCGGGACGCACGGAAGGCCTGCGCATCGAGCATGCCGAGGCGCTCCCGGTCGTCCAGGTACAGGCCCATCTCGTCGGCCAGCCGCTCGCAGTACAGGCCCCAGCCCTCCACGTAGGCCACCCCCGCCATCCTGCCGCCCAGCGTGCGGAAGCGCGGCAGCCCGGTCAGCTCCATCTCGATGCCGATCTGGAAGTGATGCCCGGGCGTGGCCTCGTGGAAGGTGATGGCGGCGATCTTGTGGAGCTGCCGCTCCTCCGGCTTGTAGGTGTTGATGTAGTACTGGCCCTGCCGCGAGCCGTCGATCGATGGCTGCATGTAGAAGGCCGGCGGCGTCTCCCGCTCCCGGTACTCCTCGACCGGCTTGACCACGCAGTTGGCCGATGGCAGCCGCCCGAAATAGCTGGGCGCCGCGGCGTAGGCGCGCGCCGTCTGCTGCTCCGCCAGCTCGAGGATGGCCTGGCGTGAATCGGTGTGATTCGTTTGATCCGCCTGGAGGGCGGCCTTGAGCGCGTGCCGGTCGCCATGGCCGAGCCGCTGGGCGATGGCGTCCATCTCGGCCTCGATGTGGGTCAGGTCCTCGAGACCGAAGGCGTGGACCTCCTCGGCGCGGGTGGCCACCGTGGTCTGCAGCCGGATGGCGAGCCGGTAGGCCTCGTCGCCATCCGGCGTGGTGGACAGGCCCGGCTCTCGGCGGGCATTGGGCTCGTAGTCGTCCACCAGGAAGTCGCGGAGGCGCACGAGGGCCGGCTTGATGTGCTCGTCCACCGCCGCCGCGACTCGCGAGCGCGCCTCGGCATCCGCCACGTGGGCCAGCGTCACGGCCGGGAACTGCTCGGTGGCGGTGGCCGCCAGTCGCTCGATCTGCTCGATCTGCTTGCGGACCGGGACGGCGGCGCCGGTGCGGCCGTCGGCCACGCCCTCGCCGAGCGTGTCGATGTACTGCTCGACGGCCGTCGGATACGCGCGAAACCGCGTCAGCAGCCGCTCCAGCCCCTCCCCCGTCTCGGCCACCTGGTACTGGGCCACCATCACCGGCATGGTCTGCACCCCGGAGATGTGGTTGATCGCCAGCTGATACAGCCGGCGATCCAGCGCCTCGAGCTGGTTGCGCGCGACCAGGATCAGCATGTCTCGGGTGATGACCGCCTCCACCTCCAACCCGGATGGGTCGATCGCCTCCGCCGCGGCCAGCACGTCGCGATAGGCGGCCGCCTCCGCAGCGCGGCCCTCGGCTCCCAGGTCGGGCAGGCGGTCGTCGTAGCGGTCGTCGCCCAGGATGGTCGCGAAGATCGTCTCGCGCTCGAGGACGCCCTCGAAGAATCGGTCGGCGAGCTCGTTGACGGCGAGGTTGGGATCGGCGGCATCGGTCACGGACGCGTGGTCCTCCTGATTTGCAGCGGCGATGGGCCTGCCGAGTGTACCGGGAGCGCCGATGCGCGCAACGGTGGAGCGCGGCGCCGGCGCGCGCGCAGGGAGCGAGTCACCGCCCGCCGAACAGGTCCGCCAGGAGGGCGGCCGGGGTCTCCTCCAGCTGGTCGTAGCGGCAGTCGGCCGGGGCCTTGTCCGGACGCCAGCGCCGGAAGGTGGTGCCGTGGCGGAACCGGTCGCCCTGGAGGTGATCGAAGGCGACCTCGCACACCAGCTCCGGCCGCAGGGGCTCCCAGGACAGGTCCTTGCCGCGATTCCAGCGTGAGGTGGCGCCCGGCATGCGCCGGCCCTCCTCGGCCGCCTGCCACTCGGCCCACTCGCGCCACGGGTGGCCGTCCACCGCGTCGCGACGGTACGGCTCAAGGAACGCAACCAGCTCGGCGCGACGGGCGGCGGTGAACGACGACGTGACGCCCACGTGCTGCAGCTGGGCGGCGGAGTTCCAAAGCCCCAGCAGCAGCGATCCGACCAGCGTGCCGGGGCCGTTCTTGTGCCAGCGGAATCCGGCGACCACGCAGTCGGCGGTGCGCAGGTGCTTGATCTTGGCCATCTCGCGCTTGCCGGGCCGGTAGGGCTGGTCATGTCGCTTGGCGATCACCCCGTCCAGGCCGGCGCCCTCGAAGACGTCGAACCAGTGGCGCGCCACCGCCGGGTCGGCGGTGGCTGGCGTGAGGAGGACCGATGCCGGCGGGTCCGCCAGGACCGATTCCAGCCGGGCCCGCCGCTCGTCAAGGGGCGCGTCGCGGAGGTCATCCGTCCCCTCCGCCAGGCAGTCGAAGGCGACGAAGGAGGCGGGCGTCTCGGCCGCCAGCATGGCCACCCGAGAGGCGGCGGGGTGGATGCGCAGCAGCAGGGACTCGAACTCCAGGCCACCCTCGCGCGCGATCACGATCTCGCCGTCCAGCACGAAGCGCGCGGATGGACCGCCCACGCCTCGAAGAGAGTCGAGCAGCTCCGGGAAGTATCGGTCCAGGGGCTTGAGGTCGCGGGACTGGAGGTAGAGCTCCGGCCCGTCGCGGAAGACCAGGGCCCGGAAGCCGTCCCACTTTGGCTCGTAACGCCAGCCCTCACCCACCGGCAGCTCGGGGGTGGGCTTGGCGAGCATGGGCTCGATGGGAGGAGGTATCGGGAAGGCCATGGCCTCCCGATGATACGCGGCGCCATGGGCCATACTCGGCCGCCATGGGGATCGAGATCCAGTTCCTGGGCGCGGTGGGCACCGTGACCGGCTCGCAGTTCCTGGTCCGCGCCGGGGACCGGCGGGTCCTGGTCGACTGCGGCATGTTCCAGGGCTCGCCCGAGGAGGTCAGCCGCAACCGGATCCCGTTCGGCTACGACGCCGGCGACCTGGACGCCGTGCTCCTGACCCACGCCCACCTGGACCACTGCGGGCGGATCCCGGCGCTGGTCAAGGCGGGCTATCACGGGCCGATCTTTGCCACCGCCGGGACGGCGGACCTGGCCGAGATCGTGCTGCGCGACGCCGCCAAGCTCCAGGC
>JBOGSY010000040.1:0-10950 GCA_050691915.1 Candidatus Limnocylindria bacterium
GCTACTGGTTGGCGGCGCGGCGGCCGCCCGGTGGCTCCGTCGCCGCCGGCCCGACGCGCGCGGCGGCGGTATCGGTCCCGGCTCCGCCCCGCACCAGCAGCTTCCAGGACACCAGGCCCACGAACGCGCTGGCCACGATGGCCCCCAGCACGAAGCCGGCGGGCGGGCCCCAGAGCTGCGCCACGGCCCCGGCGAAGAAGCCGCCGATCGGCGCCGAGCCGGCGAAGACGGTCACGTACAGCGACATGACCCGGCCGCGGAGCTCGTCGGAGACCGAGTTCTGGATTGTCACGTTGATGGTGTTGACCATCAGCATGGAGGCCAGCCCCAGGGCCAGCACCAGCGGGTAGGCGACCAGCGCCGAGCGGGTCAGGCCCAGTGCGACCTCGAAGCCAATGAAGAAGACCGCGCCACCCAGGATCAGGCCCACCAGCGGCCGGCCGGAGCCGGCGTAGGCCAGCCACATGGAGCCGATCAGCGCGCCGGCTCCCATCGCCGCGAAGAGGGCCCCGTAGCCCTCCGCCCCCAGCCCCAGCGTGTTGCGGGCGAAGAGCGGCAGCAGCGTCTGGAAGTTCATGGCGAAGGTGCTCATCCCGCCCAGCAGGACCAGCGGCCACAGGACCGATGGGGTGCGCGCCGCATAGCGCAGCCCCTCCGCCAGGCTGGACCGGACCGATTGACGCGGTTCTGCGCCATCCAGCCGGCGCACGGGGCGGTAGTCCATCCGTGACAGCCCGAACAGGACGGCCAGGTAGCTGACCGCGTTCACCCCGAAGTTGAAGGCGGGGCCGAACAGGGCCAGGCCGATGCCCGCCACCGCCGGGCCCACCACCCGCGCCAGGTTGAAGCTGGCGCTGTTGAGCGCAATGGCGTTCATCAGGTCCTCGCGCGGCACCAGCTCGGCGGCGAACGACTGGCGCATGGGCATCTCGACCGCGTTGACCACCCCGAGCATGGCGGCCAGGACCATCACGTGCCAGATCTCGACCACGCCGGTCACGGTCAGGCCGAACAGGATCGAGGCCTGCACCATGGCGACGACCTGGGCGCCGATCAGGGCCCGGCGCTTGTCGATCCGGTCGGCCAGCACGCCGCCCAGCGGCGCCAGGACCATGGCCGGCGCGAACTGGAGCGCGATCACGGTTCCCAGCTGGAATGCGTCCCCGCCCAGCAGCAGCACCAGCCACGGCTGGCTGACGGACTGCATCCAGGTCCCCACCAGGGACACGATCTGCCCCAACCAGTAGTAGCGATAGTTGCGATGGCGCAGCGCCGCGAACCCGCGTCGGAAGCCGCCGCCCGGGGCCGGGGGCAGGGGCGGCGGGATGGCGGCGTTGTCGCCGCGGCTGAGCACGCGGAGCTGGGGCGGGGTGAAGCTGAACAGGAGGCGACGGCCGGCGGCGAGCATTGGTTAGCAATGCTAACAAACTGTCGGCCACGGCGCGACCCCCGTCCTTGCCGGCAACGCGGGACGGTCGCCGTGCGTCTTCCGGGAAACCGCCAGGGTGGGATACCATCACGGGCACGTCATGACCCGAGCACTGCGGCTGACCGCGGGCTGGGGGGCAGCCCTCGCCGCGGCCCTGCTCCTGAACCTGGCGCTGGTCGGACCGATCACGGCCCCCGAGGTCGGGATCGTCTCCGGCCTCGCCTCGCCGACCCCCGTTCCGGCCGGCGGCCCCGCCGCGGGCGACGCGAGCGCCATCGGCCGGATACCGCCGTACGTCTCCTGGCCGCTGCCCGGCGAGGGCGCGCGGGCCGGATCGGCCGGCGGCGGCGAGCTGCTGCCGCTCACCGAGCAAGAGGCCGCGGCCTTCCAGGCCGCCGCCGACCGGGCCCGCGAGGAGTTCAAGCTGGACGCGCTGGCGGTCGGCGTCTCGATCGGCGGGCGGATGGGCTGGGCCGGGGCCAGCGGAGTGGCGCGCGACGGCGTGACGCCGCTGGACGGCGACTCGCCGTTCGCCATCGCCAGCATCACCAAGACCTTCGTGGCCACGATCGTCCTGCAGCTGGTCGAGGAAGGGCGCATCTCGCTGGAGACGCGCGCCGGCGACGTGCTGCCGGAGCTGGGGATCCCGGCGGGCGTGACCATCGGCCAGCTGCTGGCCCACACGTCGGGCATCGCGGACCTGCTGGCCCCCATGCGCGGGCCGATGAACGAGGAGCCGCAGCGCCGCTGGTCGGGCTCCGATGTCGTCCTGCTGGTCGGCGAGCCGTGGTTCGCGCCCGGGACGCGCTACGCCTACTCGAACACCAACTACGTCGTGCTGGGCCTGGTGGTGGAGCGCGTCACCGGGCGGCCGTTCGCGCTGGAGGTGGCGCAGCGGCTGCTCGAGCCGCTGGGGTTGAGCGAGACCGGCGTGCTGCTGGAGGAGGGCGCCCCCGCCCTGATGACCCCGTCCTGGGCCAGCGCGTTCGGCACCTCGGGCAACATGTACTCCAGCGCGTCCGACCTGCTGCGCTGGGCGACCGTCCTCTACCACGGCAACGTCCTGCTTCCCATCAGCCGCGGCCGGATGCTCTCCTTCGGCGAGGACGACCCCTACGGCCTGGGTGCGCAGCGGATCGAGGTGGACGGCCGGGTCGGGCAGGGCCACTCGGGGCTGCTGCGCGGGTTCACCTCGCTGCTGGTGGACCTCCCCGACGAGGGGATCAGCCTGGTGGTGATGGGAACCACCCGCGGCTACGCCCCGGCCGACCTGCTGGCCTGGTCGCCGGAGGGTGAGCGCTCGATCCTGGAGCTGGCCCTGGACACCCGCCCCTAGCCGAACAGGATGTCGCGGATGACCGGCATCGACGGCGTCCCGTGGGCGAGGACCGATTCCAAAAACGGCCGGTAGGCGAACTCCCGCGCCTCCGCGGCGGCGCGACGCCGCGCCTCCGCCTCCAGCTCGTGCATCTGCACGCTGCCCAGGAAGTACTCGCACAGCTGGGTCGACGAGAGTCGGGCCCGGTCCCATTTGTTGGCCGCCTCGCCCTCCTCCTGGAACCCGCCCTCGACCATCAGCCGAATGGCCTCGGCCTCGTCCATGGTCCCAGCGTGGATGCGCAGGTCCATCAGGGTGTTGGTGATGGAGCGCAGGTAGAACTTCCAGTGGACCAGCTCCAGGGCCGGGTCGCCGGCGGCGTAGCCGACGTCCATCATCACCTGGGTCACGTACACCGCCCAGCCCTCGGCGAACATCCCCGACTGGAAGATGCTCCGCACCGGCGAGCTGCATCGGTTCGAGTAGGCCAGCTGCAGGTAGTGGCCGGGGACCGCCTCGTGGATGGTCAGCAGCTTCAGCATCCGCGCGTTGTCCTCGCGCAGGTACGATTCCCTGCGCTCGGGGCTCCAGTCGTCGGGCATGGGGGTGATGGCAAAGAAGCTGTCCAGCCCGCGGTCAAGCGGTCCTGGGGGGATCAGCATGGCGCCGCCGAAGGCGCGCAGGAACTCCGGGGTCCAGATGATCCTGAGCGGTTCGTCGGCCAGGCCGATGAGGTCGCGCTCGCGCACGAAGGCCTCGATCCGCTCGTTCTCGGCGCGGCAGAAGTCGAGCAGCTCGTCCGCCGCGGGATGATCGGCGGCGATGGCATCCAGCACGCGCCGGACCGTCGCGTTGTCATCGGCGGGCATGGGTTCCTCCCCCATCCAGACCGGCCACAGCCGGCGCGCCAGTCCGACCATCTCGGCCCGCACCTCCTCGTAGGCGGCGGCGGCGGCGGCCTCCAGCTCGGCGGGCGTGACATCGGTCTTCAGCGCGTGACGGAACTTCTCGCCATACAGCTCCGCACCCAGCCGGAAGTCGCCGTCGGCGCGGGGCAGCAGGTCGTCGCGCAGCCAGTCGGTGAAGGCCTCGATGGCCGCCTCCGCGACATTCGCCGCCGCGGTCACCTCGGCGGCCACGCCGGCATCGCCGCAGGCCTCCGCCTCACGGACCGCGGTGCGGCACAGGTCGGTGATGCCGGCCATGCGCTCCACCGCCTTCTGGGTGTGGAACCGGCTCACCGGCCGCGGCCCGCCGCCGTCCAGCGTGACTCTGGCGGCGTCGAGCGCCGCCGGCAGCCCGCGCATGCGTGACGCCGCGCTCTCCAGGCGGCGGCCGATGGGCGCGAACTCGCGAGCCAGCAGCGCGAAGAGGCCGTTGCCCCACAGGTACACGTAGCCAAGCGGGTTCCAGCTGCCCTCGTCCAGCGTCTCCTCGCTGAATCGGGCGGCGGCCAGGTTCTCCAGCAGGATGCGGTGGTCGATCGCCTCGTCGCGGTCGAGCGCGTCGGGGTCGAGCGCCTCCAGGCGCGCGACCGCATCGGCCAGCCAGGCGCGCCGCTCGGCGCGGCCGGCATCGGTCAGGTCCGGCCAGACACCGTCGAAGGCGTGGTGGCCGATGTCGGTGGCGTGCACCGGGTGGTGATGGAAGTAGCCGTCGAGGAGGTCGTCGGCGAGGGGGCGAAGGGTCATCGGCGCATGCTAGCAACCCGGCACCCGGCTCGGCCGGCCGGGCCACCCGCCGGTCGGCTAGGCTGCAGCGTGTGAGCGACAATATCTGCTATCGCGACGCGTACGCGCGCCGGACCGATGTCGAGGTCGTGGCGGTGGACGCCGACGAGAACGCCGTCCTGCTGGACCGGACCGTCTTCTATCCGGGCGGCGGCGGACAGCCGGCGGACAGCGGGCGGCTGGAGGCCCAGGGCGGCGGCGGCTCATGGGCCGTGACCGGGGCCCTCAAGCGCGGCGACGACATCTGGCACACCATCGACGGGTCGCCCCCGCCGGTGGGCACGCGCGTGACGGCCGAGATCGACTGGGAGCGGCGCCACGCGCTGATGCGGACCCACTCAGCGCTGCACGTCCTGTGCGGCGTGATCTGGCGCGACTGGAGCGCATCGGTGACCGGCGGGAACATGGAGCCGCTCAGGGGGCGGATGGACTTCGAGTTCGAGACGATGGCCGGCGAGCTGGTGGCCGAGATCGAGCGCCGCGTCAACGCCGAGGTCGCCGCCGACCGCCAGATCGTGGTCAACGTGCTGCCGCGCGACGAGGCCTTCGCCATCCCCGACCTGATCCGCACCAAGATCAACCTGCTGCCGCCGGGGATCGCCGAGGTGCGGACCATCGAGATCGTGGGCCTGGACCTCCAGGCCGATGGTGGCACCCACGTGGCTCGCACCTCGGAGATCGGGCGCGTGCGCGTCACCGGCTACGAGTCGAAGGGCCGGATCAACAAGCGGATCCGAATCGAGGTGCAGGACTAGCTCCCTGTTGCCGATCCTTGTCAGGCACCCTCGTCGTTCTCGATGCGGTGCTCTCTGCAACGACGATGCCGATGACGACCGCAGCAGCGACTGCGGCCGTCATCGAACTGTCGCCGTCATGCACAGCCGACAAACAAGTCACTCGACCTGAATGGACTCCACGATCTCGGTGATTTCCTGGGCTTGCTCAGCGTCCGAACCCTCCTGGTTGCTGTGGATCGTGTAACGCGTCCCGTCGAGCTCGAACACCCAGACCCTGATCGTGCTGTTGACCGAGTTGGGATAGGCCGAGTCCGGACCGTAGATCCAGAAGGAGCTGGGAGCGCAGTCGATGTCGTCGTTGATGGTGAGGGTCACGAGCTTCGCGGGCCGCCCACCGATGGTGGCATCGACCGGTGCTTCGGCCTCCGTGCCAGGGATCGTGGTCAGTGCATCCGCCATGTCCGCGACCGACGGGCCGACGGGGGTCGTCGTGCCGGCGCAGGGATCGCTGGCAACGGAGTCAAAGCTGTTGAGGAATCCGATCCAGTTTCCCGGCGGAAACTTGTTGATCATCCCGTCGTACTGCGTCCGCACCCAGCCTCCGGATCCCACTGAGGAATCGGACGGGATGCGGAACGAGAATCGGATTCCCCGGATGGTCGCCTCGTTGCGCCCGACACGGATCGGGTCAGCCCAGGGTTGCGGAGTCGGCGACGGCGACACGGATGGCGACGGGGTGGCCGTAGGCTGCGAGTTGCCAACCCCCGGACCGCCCAGGAGCTGGTATCCAATGACGGCGCTCGCTACGACGGCGGCCGTCGCGAGCGCAATGCGCGCGGTGTTCATGAATGGGGACCTCCACGCCGGCCACCACGTGGCGCGGCGCTGGGGGGTCGCGGGGACTCTGTCGAGCACAGCGTCCAGGACGCGGTCCGGGAGCTGCGTGACGCCTTCGTCCAGCCACGACCGAACGATGCGCGTCGTGTCGCGATCGGTGCTCATTGCGCAGCCTCCCGCGCCGTTGGGCGTGCGTCGGCGTCGAGCGCCGCGCGCAGCCCGCGCATCGCGTAATGAAGTCTGGAACGGACCGTCCCGAGAGGGACGCCGAGGGTCTCGGCGACCGCCTCGAGCGGCAGGTCGAGGTAGTGGTGCAGGACCACGACCGCGCGATGGTCGATCGACAGCCGCCGGAAACCGCGCTCGAGCTGGTCGCGATCGACGACCGAGCTCAGCCCATCCCCCGCCATCGGCGCATCGGCCGGCAGCAGGTGGAGGTTCGGCGCCGAGCGGCGGGTCCGGCGGGCCTCGGCGTAGCAGGCGCGCACGAGGAGCCGGTACGACCAGGCGTCGAAGCGCGCCGGGTCGCGGAGCTGCGGGAGGTCTCGCCAGACGTTCAGCAGCGCCTGCTGCGTGGCGTCCTCGGCGAGGTCGATGTCGCGCAGGATCCTGTGCGCCATCGCATGGAGTCGGTCGCCAACGGCCACGGCGAGACTCGCGAATGCCCCTTCGTCGCCGTTCTGCGCCCGTACCACGAGGTCGGTGTCCATGCCTCTCCACAGTTGGCATCGGTTCAGACCGATGCTTCATACGGTACGGGCGCAGGTCGCCGGATATCGACTCAATCTTTGGCCGCGGCGCAAGGCGCTATCGTTCCGGCGATGAGCGAGGAGATGCCGGCCACGCCGGCGCTGGAGGTGCTGGCGACCTCAGGCCTCGACGTTCGCGTCGTCCGCACCGTTCCGGCGCGCGACCCGGAGGAGAGCGCACAGCTGCAGGGCATTCCGCTGGGGGCCCTGCTGCGCACCATCGTCGTGCGCCGCGGGACGGACGACTACCTGTTCGTGCTGGTCCCGGGCGGCCGTCGCCTGGATTGGCCGAGGCTGCGGGCGCACCTGGGCATCCGCCGGCTCTCCCTGCCCGGCGAGGATGAGGCACGCGAAGCGACCGGCTACGAGCGCGGCGCCATCACGCCGTTCGGGTCGCGACGCGCCTGGCCGGTGGTCGTGGACGCCTCAGCCCTGGAGCACGACACGGTGGCCATCGGCGGCGGTGCCAGGGGCGTGAACGTCCACGTGGCCCCGCGGGCGCTCGTCGACCACCTGGGCGGTGAGGTGGCGGACGTCACGGTTCTCGCCTGACCGGGGCCCTCGGGGCTATCTGGCCTCCAGCAGGAAGATCGAGCGCAGGCTGTCCGCGACCGCGGCCTCCTCCGTGACCCGGAAGTGCCTTGCGAACGCGGCGCGGAAGCCGTCCAGGGTGTAGCCCGGGAACACGTCGCGGCGCGCGGCCAGCAGGTGGCGGGTCATGGGGTCCTCCTTGGGCACGAACTCCACGATGGCGTGCCGGCCCAGGCGCGCGAAGAAGGCGGCGATGCGATCCAGTGGCACGTTGCCGCCGATCGCCAGGTGGTGCACCAGCGCCAGCGCCAGGATGGCGTCGGCCGGGCCCCGCTCCACCAGCGACCGCCGCTCCTCGAGCGCCCATCCCAGCGCCGGGCTGGGGTTGGAGAGGTCCATCACCAGCGGCAGGACCGATGCGCGGGCATCCGCCGACAGGCTCACCCAGTGGTGCTCCACGCTGCTGGCATCCTGGTCGAAGGCGATCACCTGGCGCCCGCCTGCCGCCGCGACCCTCGAGTAGGTCCCCACGTTGGCGCCCAGGTCCCACACCGTCCGCGCTCCGCTGGCGGCCAGCTGGCGCTCCACGATCTCCCGCTTGGACGCGGCGCCGCGCTCCGAGTACGAGGTCTGGGTCCCGTACTCGACCCAGTGGCCGCGAGGCGACCAGCGCAGGCCTTCCACCGTCCGCCGCAGGCTGTCGAGCAGCGCCTCCTGGCCGAGCCGGGTCATCCGTCGCGGCGACCGCTGCCGGGCCGAGGCCGGGGCGGCCTGGCTGCGCCGCTGCGCGCGGGCGTGGAGGTGGAGGTGGGCCAGCATCCCGGGTCGCAGCCGGGTCCGGCCGGGCAGCAGGGTCGCGGCATGGTCGATGGGGATGCCGTCGATGAAGTCGCGCAGCATCAGCCCGCAGCGCGGGTCGCGGTAGGCGATCAGGGCCAGCGGGGCCAGGAAGTGCTCGCAGAACTGGCGGTAGGCGGGCCACGGCTCGGCGGGATCGGCCAGCTCGAAGCTGAGCGAGTCGATCAGGATCGGGCGGCCGGCATCGGACTGGACGTTGTAGGCGCTCGCGTCCTTGAGCCGCATGCCTGCGGCCAGCGCCCGCTTCTGGAGCTCCAGGGTCAGCAGCGCCGCCGCGCGCAGCTGGCTGAAGCACCACTCGTATGGGTAGGAGATCAGGGACAGCTGGCGCGGGCGGATGACGGCCACCGCGCCCGGCAGGGCGGCATCGGTCAGGGGCGCGTCGTCGTGCTCCACGACCAGGCGGTCGGCGCGCAGCGCCGCGTACAGGCCGCCGTCCAGGAATGCTCGCCAGTCGGCCGCGAACACCTCCTGCACCTGGCGGTGCAGGACGCCGTCGCGACGGAACACATAGCCGCTCGGGTCCCGGAACGATGCCGGGTCGACCGAGGGATCGGTCAGCGATCCGATCGCTCGGATCCGTCCGACGGTGGCGCGGCCGGGGCGGCATCCTCCCTGGTGCCGCGGACGCGGTGCCAGAAGTCGCTGATGGTGCGCCGGAAGAAGAACGGGATCGCGAGCAGCCCCGCCAGCAGCGCCTGGAGCAGCAGGCTGCCGGATCCGGGATCGATGTAGGCCAGGACGCCCATGCGGGTCAGTCCCCCTTCGAGAGGTGCTGTTTCTGGAATGGTAACCCGCGCGCAAGAAGCGTGCCGGACCAAGGCTCAGACGGCGGCCATCACCGCCCGCTCGGCCAGGGCGATGGGCAGCGTCCCGGACGAGGCGATCACGTCGTGGAAGTCGCGCAGGGCGTCGACGTCGGAGGGATCGGTCCCGCGGGCCGAGAGGTATCGGTCCCGGATGCGCAGGATCTCCAGGCAGCCGGTCAGGTACGAGGATGCCTGGGTCGGCCAGGAGCAGTAGCGGGTCACCTCGGCGACGGCGGTGGGCTCGGTCAGCGACGAGTTGGCCATCATGAATGCCACCGCCTCGGGGTGGGTCATCTCGCCCAGGTGCAGGCTCACGTCGGCCACGATCCGGGCGGCGCGGAAGAGGGTCGCCTCGTAGCGGTACATGACGTGGCGCAGGTCGTCGTAGAAGCCGTTCTCCTCCATCATCCGCTCGGCGTAGAGGGCCCAGCCCTCCGCGAAGTAGTTGGTCCCGAACCACTGGCGCAGGTGCGAGGGGTTGCCCTTGGCCATGACCAGGTGCCAGTGGTGGCCGGGGTACGCCTCGTGGACCGCGGTGGTGGGGATGCCGGGATAGCAGTTCGACTCGAGCCGCTTGGCGATCTCCTCCTCGCTGGCACCGTCCGGCGGGTAGGGCACGAAGAAGTGGCCGCGCATCGTCTCGGAGAAGGACGGCGGCGCCACGTAGGACGCCACGGCCAGCACCGGACGCTGGTAGGGCGGGGAGGGAACCACGTGGCACTCCTCGCCGGCCGGAAAGCTGACCAGCCGCCGCTGGCGCAGGAAGACGCGCGCCCGCTCGGTCCAGTCCTCGTAGCCGCGGCGCATCTCCTCCGGCGTGGCAGGCCGGTCCCTGTTCAGCTCCAGCAGCACGGCGTGCCAGTCCTCGGAGCCGCTGAGCTGCTGCGCGCCGGAGCGCAGCGCGGCGGTGAGCTCCTCGACCTGCTGGCGGCCGCGCTCGCGCAGGGCGCGGGCGTCGAAGGAGAGCATCTCCGCCTCCCGCAGCACGGCGTTGTAGCGCTCCTCGCCGAAGGCCCAGTCGCCGGCGGCGCGGTCGCGCAGGGACTCCAGGAAGGCGGCGTACTCCTCGAACGCATCCGCCGCCAGCGCACCGGCCTCCGCCAGCTCCGCCCGGTTGGCCTCGTCGACCTGCTCCGGCAGCAGGATGCGGGTGTAGGTCGCGCCGGCACGGGCCTGGTTCACGGCGCGGTCGAGCAGGATGGCCGGGACGAGCTCCGGCACCAGGTTGGCGCGGCCGGCGGCCAGGTTGGCCGGCACCTGGCGCAGGCGGGCGGCGGCGGCCGCGGCCAGCTCCGCCTCGGGTCGCAGGCGGTGCAGGAAGAGGATGAAGACGCCCCGCATCCCGGGGTTGAGGTAGGTGTCCGGGTGGCGTCGCCAGACCTGCCACTCGTCGTAGATCTCCTGCTCGCGCAGGCCGCCGACCGCCAGGTCGCGGTCGATCCCCTCGTCCGGGGTCAGCTCGGCGGCGTCCAGCGCGGCGAACCGCTCGCGCCAGCGGCTGGCGGATGCCGCGCGCCGCTCGAAGGCGGCGGCGGAAAGGTCGTCGAGCTGGTCGTCGAACTCGGTGAGCCCCATCCCGCTGGAGCGGACCGGGTGCTCGGCATACTGCTCGGCCAGGAACTCGCTGGCCAGGTCGGCGAACCTCAAGGACGCATCTCCCCTTACGTTGGCTGGTTGCTGCACGGGCAACCTCCGGAGGATATGGCCCATCCGGCCCCCGGGGCTGCCGCGTAGGTGACACCCGGCCGATCCGAGGCGGCCGGCCCGATGGTACCCCCCTCAGCGGGGCGGCGGGACCAGCCGGCCGTAGCGCTGCGCGTCGGCGCAGGCCGCGACCTGGATCGCGTTCAGGGCCGCGCCCTTGCGCAGGTTGTCGCTGGACAGGAAGAGGGCGAAGCCGCGCTCGCGGCCGGGCACGGCACGCAGGCGGCCCACCAGGACCGGGTCGCGGC
>JBOGSY010000041.1:0-10874 GCA_050691915.1 Candidatus Limnocylindria bacterium
CGTGGCTTCACACCCAGGCGTCATCGCTGCTGGTGGGCGTGGGCAACGACGCGGAGTACCTCGCCGGGCGAATCGCGGGCCCTGGCGCAGGCTCCTTGCAGGATTGAGGCCGGGACGCACGCTTGCTATACTCGGCCCGAACGCGGTGACGCGGGAGCAGTACGCGCTGCTCGCCGATCTGTCAGCGAGCCGGGACGGTGCAAGCCGGCGATCGCGCAGGCGCGGAACTCACCCGCCGAGCAGCCTGGCGAACGGCTCAGCCCTCAGCCAGGCCGGCGTGGCGCCCGATATCAGCGCCGATGAGTGGACCGATCGTGGGGTTGTAGCTCAGCTGGGAGAGCACCTGCATGGCATGCAGGGGGTCGGGGGTTCGAGTCCCCCCAGCTCCACCAATCTTCATCGGTCAAGTCACGGTGGTACCGCGATGGGAGCCCCCTTCGTCCTGACGAGAGGGGGTTTTGTTGTACCTGATGGACCGATGAGGACGGAACGTGGACACCATGACGGCTCGCGGCGCTGAGGCGCGGACGACCCGCGACGGTCGGCCCTGGACGCTGCGTCCCGCGCGCCCCACCGACGCCCACGGCCTGGCGCGCCTGTTCGCGGCGGTGCGCGGCGAGGGCCGCTGGCTGGTCACCCCGTCCGGAGCGGTGAGCCAGCCGTCCGAGGCCTTCTTCATCGGGGAGATGATCCGCGGGGACGGCAGCCTGGCCATGGTGGCCGAGGCCGGGGGCGCGGTGGTCGGCAACGTCCTGGTCACCACCGAGCGCAACGTGGTCTCCAGCCACCTGGGCACCCTGTCGATCGTCATCGCCGACGGCTGGCGCGACGTGGGCATCGGCTCCGAGCTGGTGCACGCCGCCCAGGCCTGGACCCGCGAGCGCGGGCTGGCCAAGCTGGCGCTGGCCGTCTTCCCGGACAACGCGCGGGCGATCGCCGTCTACGAGCATGCCGGCTTCGTCCGCGAGGGGCTGCGCCGCCGGCAGTACCGCGGTGAGGCGGATACCTTCCGGGACGAGCTGCTGATGGCCTGGTTCCCCGAGGAGGCCGAGCGATGAGCACCGTCGACCCGGCCAGGGCGCGCGGCTTCGACGCCTGGGCCGACGACTACGACCGCTTCCGGCCCGGCTATCCGGACGCGCTGTTCGACGCGATCGCGGCGCGCCTCGCCCTGCCGGACCACCCGCTGGTGGTGGACCTTGGCGCCGGAACGGGCCATGCATCGCTGACCATGGCCGAGCGCGGCTGGCGGGTCACCGCCGTGGAGCCGGGCCGGCCGATGCTGGACATGCTGCGCGCCGCGGCCACGGACGCGGGCCTGGTGGTCTCGACCGTGCAGGCCGGCGCGGAGGCGACCGGTCTCGACCCGTCGTCGGCGGACCTGGCCACCGCGGCCCAGGCCTTCCACTGGTTCGACAAGCCCGCGGCGCTGACCGAGATGGCGCGCATCCTGAAGCCCGGCGGCGGCCTGGCGCTGTTCTGGAACGTGCGCGACCGGCAGCGCTCCGCCTTCCTGGCCGACTACGAAGCCCTCCTGGAGCGATCTGTCCGGGCGACAGATTCGGGGCGCTACGAGTGGGAGGGTCCCGACGCCACCCGCGCCGCGATCGAGGCCCACCCCGCCGCCTTCGAGGCGCCGGAGCTGGTGCAGCTGGAGCAGGAGGTGTCCATGACCGCCGAGGAGTTCATCGGCATGGCCTTCACCGCATCCTACGTTCGGGCGGGCCTCTCCCCGGAGGAGCAAGATCGCTTCCGCCTGGACCTGGCCGCAACCCTGGGCCGGCACGGCCTCAACGACGGGACGCCGTTCCCGGTCCCCTACCGCATCGACCTGTGGATCGCCCGAAGGAGAGGCTCATGACCACCGACACCAGGCCCCGCTCCGGCCGTGCCGGGCGCTTCGACCCCGCCTCCTACGAGCAGGGCTGGCGCGAGCGCTGGGAGGCGGACGGGCTGTATCGGGCCGATGACGACGACCCGCGCGAGAAGCACTACCTGCTGACCATGTACCCGTACACCTCCGGCGACGTGCACATTGGGCACTGGTATGCGGCCACCGGGCCGGACATCGTGGCCCGCATGCGGCGGATGCAGGGCCGCAACGTGATGTTCCCGATGGGCTTCGACTCCTTCGGCCTGCCGGCCGAGAACGCGGCCATCGACCGCGGCATCCACCCGGCGACCTGGACCTACGCCAACATCGACCGGATGCGGACCCAGTTCCGGACCATGGGCTGCATGTTCGACTGGAGCCGCGAGGTGGTGACCTCCGACCCGGAGTACTACCGCTGGACGCAGTGGCTCTTCCTGCAGCTGTACCGGGCCGGGCTGGCCTATCGGTCCATGGCGCCGGTCGACTGGTGCCCCAAGGACCAGGTGGTCCTGGCCCGCGAGCAGGTGCTGGGCGGCGACCGGGTCTGCTGGCGGTGCGGCACGCCGGTCGTCAAGCGCGACCTGGAGCAGTGGTTCTTCCGGATCACCAACTACGCGGACGAGCTGCTGGACTTCAGCCACATCGACTGGCCGGAGCCCATCAACCTGATGCAGACCAACTGGATCGGCCGCAGCGAGGGCGCCGAGATCGACTTCCCGGTGGAGGCTGATGGGGCCGACCCGATCCGGGTCTTCACCACCCGGCCGGACACCATCTTCGGCGCGACCTTCATGGTGCTGGCGCCAGAGCACCCGGCCGTGGCGCTCCTGACCGCGCCGGACCGGCGCGGAGTGGTGGAGGCCTACACCGAGACCGCCCGCCGCGAGACGGAGATCGAGCGGATGAGCGCGGAGCGGGAGAAGACCGGCGTCTTCATCGGTGCCCACGCGGTCAACCCCATGACCCAGGAGCGGATCCCCATCTGGATCGCGGACTACGTGCTGCCCGGCTACGGCACCGGCGCGATCATGGCCGTGCCGGCCCACGACGAGCGCGACTTCACCTTCGCCACCACCTACGACCTGCCGATCCGCTACGTGGTGCTGCCCGCCGGCGGCGGCGCGCCGGAGGGCGAGGCGTTCGTGGCCCACACCGCCGACGAGGTGCTGCTGGACTCCGGCGAGTTCAGCGGCATGCCGGCCGCGGAGGCGATTGGCGCCATCACCCGCCAGCTGGCCGACCTGGGGCTGGGCGGGCCGGCGGTGACCTACAAGATCCGCGACTGGCTGGTCAGCCGCCAGCGCTACTGGGGGCCTCCCATCCCCATCGTGTACTGCCCGGAGCACGGCGCCCAGCCGGTGCCGGAGGACCAGCTGCCGGTCCTGCTGCCGTCGGACGTGGACTTCGTGCCCACCGGGGTGTCGCCGCTCCAGTCGCACGCCGGCTTCCTGCAGGCCAGCTGCCCGCTGTGCGGCGCCGACGCCCGGCGGGAGACCGACACCATGGACACCTTCGTGGACTCGGCCTGGTACTTCCTGCGCTACTGCTCGCCGCACGACGCCACCCGGCCCTGGGACCCCCAGGCCGCGCGCCTGTGGATGCCGGTCGACCTGTACACCGGCGGCGCCGAGCACGCCGTGCTGCACCTGATGTACGCCCGCTTTGCGGTCAAGGCCCTGCGCGACCTGGGCCACCTGGACTTCGACGAGCCGTTCCTGGCGCTGCGCAACCAGGGCCAGATCCTGGGCGCCGACCACCACCGCATGAGCAAGTCGCGCGGCAACGTGGCCAACCCGGACGAGCTGGTGGCCCGCTACGGGTCGGACGTGGTGCGCACCTTCCTGATGTTCATTGGCCCCTGGGACCAGGGCGGCCCCTGGAACGCCTCCGGGATCGAGGGCGTCCACCGCTTCCTGGCGCGGGTGTGGGGCGCCGCCCAGGCGGAGCCCGGGGACGTGCCCGACCAGCCGCTGGGCAGCGCCGCGGAGCTGGAGCGCGCCCTGCGCCGGGCCACCCACGTCACCATCGCCCAGGTGGCCGACGACTACGCCGGCTTCCGCTTCAACACGGCCATCGCCAAGATGATGGAGCTGACCAACGCCATCGTTCGCGCTCGCGAGTCCGGCCTGGCCGGGACCGATGCCTACGCCGAGGCGGTCGACACACTGCTGCTCCTGCTGGCGCCGGCCGCGCCGCACCTAACCGAGGAGCTGTGGACGCGGCGGGGCCACGACTACAGCATCCACACCGAGGTCTGGCCGGAGGCCGACCCGGCGCTGGCGGTGGCCGACAGCCTGGAGCTGCCGATCCAGGTGGACGGCAAGCTGCGCGACCGGATGGTGGTCACCCGCGACACGCCGGCCGAGGAGATCGAGCGCCTGGCGCTGGCATCCGAGCACGTCCAGCGCTACCTGCAAGGACGGGCCCCGCGCCGCGTGATCCAGATCCCCGGCCGGCTGGTCAACGTGGTGACGCCGCAGCATTGATCAGGGTGGTGTCTGCCACGGTCCGGGCAGACTGCAGAAGACCGCGGCCTGGTTCCTCGGGCGCATTGGCCATTAGGACCGAGTCAAGGACCGATACCCGCAGTGGGAGCTGGCGTATCGGCTCGCCGGAACGGTTAGCTCACGATGATCGCCCTAGAAACCAAGATCCATGATGCAGGGAGCTGGAGCAAGATGGTCCCGCGCCTTGGTTAGGGTGAAGACCGGACCCTGTTCGCTGCGGTAGATCAATGTCCCGTCATCACGGAGCTCCACCGTGCCGTAATCCATCGGCCCTGCCATGCCGGGCGGCGCCGCAGTACCATCTCCGATGTTGCCCGCGGTAACTTCCCAATAGTCCCCGCCGATCCGTGTGGCGATCACCCCACCAAGGCCACATTCGACTGGCAGCTCAATCTCGTACGCTCTCCCAGCATCAAGGGGGCAATCGACGGCCGGATACTGGATATCAGTTGGATCAGCGTATCCGCACAGCGCCGGTGGAACAGAGCGATCTGCTCCCCAGAGGATCATGTACTGTCCTTGGTTCCCAAGGTTGTCGCGCGCAGCAGGGCTGCCTTCGATCAGCAAGATCTTGCTTGGGTCAACCCCAGCGAGGGCCCAGACAACTGGATTGTCGAGCGTCGTGTTCGCGCGTGTGACTTTGGAATATGCGCGGAGGTCGAGCTTCGCCTCGTCGAGGAACCGACCGACCCCGACCGAGTAGGGTGTACCGTTGACCTCCACCTGGAAGGTGCACGAGGCGCCAATGGCCTTCGTGACACGCAGGAGACTCGTGCTCTCGCCTGGCGACAACGGCTCAAGAGCGCATTCCTCCGCGTCAAGACCCGGCGCCCAAATACCCGACGCGAGGCCACTCAGCCCAAGTGACGCGAGAATTAGGGCACCCAAAAGTGTTCGCGCCGTGGAAGACATGCGCGCCTTCTTTGGGGGCTGCTCAGTGTGTACTGCCATAGATATCCCAATAGTTGTACTGATCATGAACGTATCCTGGCCAGACTTCATCGCGTTCCTGTCCGAGCGCGATGAACGCGCACATCACGAGATTATTCCCAGGGCTACATCCTCCGCCAGACCAGTGCATCACCATCAGGGTATGCCCAAGCTCGTGCAACAAGACTGATTCCACGTCGTGCCGATTCGAGGGAGGCGATCCAGAGCCCCAGTAATAGATGGCGGCCTGGTCAGAATCCAGCATGATGGTCGCGCGGTACAGGACAGGCGGATTCTCCATGAAGTTACAAAAGATGTCGCTGAGCCCCTTGTCGTAGCACGGCTGCATTTGCCCGGGCACGCTTATGTCGAACGAGGTCGCAGAGTCCCAAGTGACCTCAACGTGCGGCGTGTCACTCCCATCCATCGTCGAGCAACCGGTATTCGTACGGTAGAAGTACAGTTCCCCACCGCCTTCGTTCCACTCAGACATTGCGTCGTTCACCCTTGCATGGGTTGCGGACGCGAGGTTCCATGCTGCCGACTCCCAAGGTGGGCAGACCGGGATGTAATGCGTGTATGGAGAGACGTTTCGGACCGCCCACTTCCGGATCGGGTTGTACTGGTTGTGGGAGCCGGAAACCGGCGCGACGATGACCAGTGCCAGCAGACAAGCGGTAACCACCCCGACAATCCGGCTGATGTTCGTCCTGTCTGCTTCGGAAGGATCAGCTGGGCGTGTACCGTTCCCTACGGAGTGCGGAGTGTCCAAGCCACCTCGGGCTGGCCGTCCACGGAACGCTGCAAGCAACGTTAGCACGAAGCTGATGGCAGCGACAGCCGAGAAACCAGTCACAAACACAGCCGTTGGGTTCCACGGTTCGGGCTCTGCGGGCTCAGCGTAATAAGGCCATGCGAGCAACTGACCCTCGCCGGTGACGACGGCGACGACGGACCACGCCACCTGCCAAGTGATGATGATCCCGCCAGCGACAGCACCTGCCCGCCTCCAGCCCAGTTTCTTGGCGGACGCCCATATGCCCGCCAGAGCGAGAACAAGCAATGCCATGCCGGCGACCGCTGGGCCGAGCAAGCCGCCCGCGGTTAGGTAGGTGTTGTGGCCGAAGGCGCGGACAAGAACTACGCCCAGTGCGGCGCTTGGGAACCACAGGGCCAGGCAGGCCACGAGCGCCGCGAAAACGAGGAATAGTGGTGCCACCGACCGCCTCCGTCGCGGGCCACAATCGGACCTGCGATAACGCAATACTGAGTACTCCGCCAGCATCCAGCAAGCCACCCTGGCTGTCAAGCGTTAGTTATGTGCCCCCCACAAGCCCATACATGCGATGTCCACCAATTGTGGCCCTCCAAGCCAGGCAAATCGCCTGGTAAGCGGCCGATAAGCACCCGTCGGCTAGGCTTCGCCCCCTGCTTCCGGGACCCGGCGTCGAGTGCCCGGGCGCCGGGTTCCGGACAGGCCTCCACCTCCCGACTCGCCTCCCGTGGAGCCGGACGATGTCCCTTACCCTTCGGGATCGCGTGGCGCTGGTGGCCGGCGGCGCAGGGGCGGCCGCGGTGCTGGCGGCATGCTGGATCCTCATCGCGCCGCTGACGGCCGCGGTCGACCCGCTTGCCGGCGCTCCGTCGGCGGACCCGTTCGCCGCTTCATCGGAACCAGGTCACGAGCCGTCCGCGCCCACGGGAGACCTGGTGATCGACGTCCAGGGCGGCGTGGTCAGGCCGGGCATCGTGGTGCTGCCGGCCGGCTCGCGAGTGGCCGACGCCATCACGGCCGCAGGGGGATACGCCAAGCAGGCGGACACCCTGGCCGCATCCGCGTCACTCAACCTGGCTGCTCCGCTGTCGGACGGCGAACAGGTCCATGTCCCGGTCCAGGGCATGGTCGCGGGGCCCACCGCGGGCGCCGGTGGCGGCGGTGGCGGGAGCGGGCTGGTCAACCTGAACAGCGCCTCGCCGGAGGCGCTCGACGCCCTGCCGGGCATCGGCCCGGTCACCGTCCAGAAGATCCTGGCGGCCAGAGCGGAGCGCGCGTTCACCTCGCTCGATGAGCTGGTGGAACGCGACGTGATGAACCGCGGCCAGCTGGACGGCATTCGCGAGCTCGCCACCATCTGACCGGCGGCCTGCTGCGGCCCCATGGCCGGCCTCGCCCTGCCGGTGGTGCTGGCCGGCACCGCCGTTGGCGTGCTTGCCGCGGACGCAGGCTGGCAGCCGGCCGCCCCCGCATTGATCGCGGCCGCGGCCATCCTGGTCGCAGCCGGCGTGATGCTGCGCCGGCCGGCGGTGGTGGGCTGTGGAGTGCTGCTGTTGGGCCTGGCGGTGGGCGAGTGGCGAGGCGTCGCGAGCGCCCTCCCCACCGGCCCCGACAGCCTGTCGGCGCTGACCGGCGAGGCATCGTGGCAGATCACCGGCACGGTCGTGGACGATCCCCGTCCCAGGGGCGAACGCCAGCAGGTCGTGCTGGAGGCGGTCGTTCTGCGTGCGTCGCGGGAGGCGGACCTCCCCGTCTCGGGCCGGCTGCTGGTGTGGCTCCCCCGCTCCGCGGCCACGGGCGCCGGCGACAGGATCGCGTTCGACGGACGCCTGCAGGAGCCACGGGACTTCGACGGGTTCGCCTACCGCGAGTACCTGGCCCGCCAGGGAATCGGTGCCAGCTCGAGCGCGTTTCGGATGGAGGTCGTCGGCCGCCAGGCCGGACCGCTGCCGGCGCTGCTGGGCGGCCTGCGCGCGGGGCTGCTGCACGGCCTCAACGCCACAGTGCCGGAGCCAGAGGCGGCGCTGGGTGCCGGCATCCTGCTGGGCGTGCGCGCCGGCATCGCACCGGAGGTGAGCGATGCCTTCGCCCGTGCCGGGCTGACCCACGTGGTAGCGATCTCCGGCTGGAACATCGCCATCGTGGCCGCCGTGGCGGCGGCAGCCACCCGACCGCTCATCGCCCGGCGTGGCGGGCGGTGGCTGGCGCTGGCAGCCGCCTTCTCCGTGGTGGGAGGCTACGTGCTGCTCACCGGCGCGTCGCCGTCGGTCGTGCGCGCGGCGCTGATGGCGGCGGCGCTGGTCCTGGCGCGGGTCGGGGGCTCGCGGGCACATGCCGCCTCGGCCCTGATGGCCGCCGCGCTGGCCATGCTGGTCGCCGCACCGCCGGTGCTGTGGGACGTGGGCTTCCAGCTCTCCGCGCTGGCGACCGGCGGGCTGATCTGGTTCGCGGCACCCATGGAGCGGCGGCTGCGCCGCTGGCCGGCGCTGGTGCGCGAGCCGGTGGCGCTGACCATGGCCGCGCAGCTGACGACCCTGCCCGTCATCCTCCTGAATTTTGAGCGGCTGTCGCTGGTGGCACCGGCGGCCAACGTGGTGGTCGTCCCGCTGGTCCCCGTGGTCATGCTGTCCTCGGCGCTGGCGGCCACAGCCGGCGCGCTGGACGCGCTCGTCCACGTCCCGGTTTTGGGCGACGCGGTGGCCTGGGCCTCCGGCGGCGCGGCCTGGCTCTACCTGCGGGTCATGATCATGGCTGGCGTGGCGGCCGCGGCGGTGCCGTTCGCATCGATCGACCTGGGCGCGCCGGCCTGGCTTGCCGCTATCTGGTACCCGGCCCTGGCGTTGGCGGCGCGCAGGACCGGCCACCCGGCCGATGGCGGGACGGCCGAGGCGGTCGCCGTCGACTCCATGGTCGTCCGCCTGGCGAGCCCACGGCCGCTGGCTGCGGCCACGCTGCTGCTGCTGGGGATCCTGACCCTTCTCACCCGGCCGGATGGGCGGTTGCACCTGCTGATCCTGGACGTGGGCCAGGGGGACGCCATCGCGATCGTGGCACCGTCCGGCGCGGTGGCCCTGGTCGACGGTGGCCCTGATCCCGACCTGGCCATGCGGCGGCTGGGCGAGGTGCTGCCGTTCTGGCAGCGCCGCCTGGAGATGGTGATCCTGACGCATCCCCACGAGGACCACGTCGCCGGGCTGCTGCCGGCGCTCGAGCGGTTCCGGGTGCGACTCGTGCTGGAGCCCGGGCGCGGGTACGACAACCCCACCTACCCCCGGTTCCAGGAGCTGGCGCTGCGCGAGCCCGGAGGGCGGCTCGGGCTGGCGCGCGCCGGCCGGCGGCTCATGCTCGACCATGCAACCGACCTGACCGTGCTCTTCCCGTCGGAGGCCGATGCGGACGCGTCGCTGCCCGACGGCGACATCAACAATGCCTCGGTGGTCCTCCTGCTCGAGCACGCCGGCTTCCGGGCGCTGCTCACCGGCGACGCCGAGGCACCGGTCGAGGAGCAGCTGCTGGCCCGCGGCCTCATCGGTCCGGTGGACGTCCTGAAGGTGGGCCATCACGGCTCGAACTCGTCCACCACCGAGGGTCTGCTGGATGCCGCCCTGCCCGGCCTGGCGGTGATCTCCTCGGGGACCGGCAACGAGTATGGCCACCCGCATGCCGTGACCCTGGGTCACCTGGCGGCGCTCCCCGGCCTGCAGCTCCATCGCACCGACCTGGAGGGCACCGTCGAGATCATCGTGGACCGCCACGGGTACCGGGTCCGAAGCCACGGGGCCGCCGATCCGGGTAGCATCGGTCCATGGCCATTCCGACCCCCGAGCAGGCCGAGCGGATCCTGGTTGAGTCCGGCCTGGCGGACGGGATCGTCACCCACTCGCGCGGCGTGGCGCGGGTGGCGGCGGAGGCGGCGCGGGCGGTGGCGGCGGCCGGGATCCCGGTCGACCTCGCCCTGGTCGAGATGGCCGCCCTGCTGCACGACATCGACAAGCCGCTGACCCGGGCCGGGGCCGGGCCGCACGGGATGGTGGGGGCCGCGCGCCTGGCCGAGCTGGGGTACGCCGAGCTGGGGCCGGCGGTCGCCTCGCACCCGGTGACCGCGCTGCTGGACGACGCCCGCTTCCCGCGCGGCTGGCCGTCGGTGATCGTGGCGGTGGCCGACCGCCACGTGGCCCAGGGCTTCCTGACCACCGATCAGCGGATCGACGAGATGGCGGTCCGCCACCCGGAGTACCGGGCCGCGCTGGAGGCCTCCCGGCGGCCGGCCCACGCGCTGGAGGCGGACCTGGCCGAGGCGGCCGGGCTGGGCGTGGACGAGATGGTGGACCGGCTGCGCCGGGCGTGGGAGGCGGGCGGGTGAGCGTCCCCCTGCTGCTGGCCCACGGCGACGACGGCTTCGGCCTGGACCAGGTGCTGCGCGCCTTCGCGGAGCGGATCGGGGCCGATGAGCGGGTCGAGATCGTGGCCGAGCGCTCGCCCGACGAGCCGGCCATCGATCGGGCCCGGGTGGAGGCCGGCACGGTGGGCATGTTCGGCGTCCACCTGGCCGTGCTGCGCCAGCCCCTGCGCGCCGCCGGCCGCTCGACCGCGGCCACCGACCGGCTGACGGCACTGGTCCGCGACCTGCCGGACGGGGCCGCCCTGGCGCTGGTCGAGCTGCGCTCCACCCGTGACGCGACCCGGCCGCCGCCGCTGCTCGGTCGCCTGGCCGACGCGGTGGTGACCCGCGGCGGGGTGGTGGAGGAGCGCCAGGCGCCGCGGCGCGGCGAGCTGCAGGCCTGGGTCC
>JBOGSY010000042.1:0-10813 GCA_050691915.1 Candidatus Limnocylindria bacterium
GCCCAGGACGCGACGGGGCAGGGTGAGTGCCACCCGGCATCGGTCGGCGACGGTGGTGTCACGCGTCAGGTTGCGGACACGGACGAAGCGATAGGCGGCCACTGCCGGCGGATGCTACCAGCGCTCGGGCAACGGCACGCCCCGGTCCGGACAGTGGACCGGGGCGTGACACGCCGCGGGGAAGCGCGGGCTATGGGGTCAGCGGATCAGCGGGCCGCCGGCCCATCAGCGAGCGAGGTTGATGGCAAACGTCACAGGCGCCGATCCACTTCCCGGGCAGCTGTTCGGAACGATGGTGCATTGCTC
The DNA here is from genome assembly GCA_050691915.1 of Candidatus Limnocylindria bacterium. Classification (GTDB taxonomy): domain Bacteria; phylum Chloroflexota; class Limnocylindria; order QHBO01; family QHBO01; genus JBOGSY01. The sequence continues at coordinate 307 of JBOGSY010000042.1, forward strand.
GATATCGCCACCGCGGAAGCTGCCGAGGTAGATTCCGTCGAAGCCCTTCTCGGAGCCCGTGTTGACGACATTAACCAGCAGGAAGACGCCGAAGCCATGGATCTCGAACTTCGCGTTCGTTCCCGAGCCGGTCTGGGCCTCCCGCCAGATCGGAACGTAGACCTCCTTGTCGCGGTAGATGGTCCAGGTCAGGTTCAGTGACACGTTCCGGTTTCCCGTGGAACCCTCGAGGCGCCAGAAGAGGTCGTCTTCCGGGGCCGGGAGGCTGCCGGCCTCGATCCGGCAGGTGACGTCAACGGCCGGATCTCCACAGATCGTGGTGTACCAGTCGGAGGGAGCCAGGCTGGGATCGGTGATCCACGGATTCAGCTGTGAGGTGGGGCTGTTGCCGCCGTCCCAGTCGATCCAGCCGAAGCTTCCCGCGAAATCGGGCGGGGCAACATCCGGGAAGTCCGGATCGGTCTCGCCGTTGCATTCGATCTCGGCCGGGTTCGTGTCCCGGAAGCTGTAGAGGCAGCCTTCCTGGTAGGTCCGCTGGTAGTTGTCCGGAATGCCGTCGATCGGCGGCCGCGTGTGAGTGCAGGAGACGTTGATGCACTCGGTGTAGCGATCCCGGACGACCAGGGGCAGGAGCTTGCCGACGGGGAACGAGGGACCGGTGACGGCGGTTGCGTCCACGCCGATCTCGATCGTGTCGATGCCCACGACCTGGATGATGACGGTGCCGGACTGCGCCGAGGCAGGCACGTACACCCCCTGCGCATCGCCGGGTATGGCGCCAGGCACTACGTACAGCGGCCCGCCGGTGGCAAAGTCGGGGTTGGGGAAGCGGCGACCCTGGAAGTCGGTGTACTCCGGCGACCCAGCCACGCCCCAGGTCAGCGCGTCGAACGTCTGCCCGGGGTTGGCATTCAGGTCGAACGCGGTCTGGATCGCCTGCTGCACCTCCGTGCCGGGATCCGCGAAGGTGGGTGTCGCGGTCGGGTCGTAGACCTTCTCATAGCGGTCGACCGCGATGATGCGACTGCCCGCCAGGGCGGCCATGTCCGCCACGTTCTGCGCCTGGCGGCGATTCGCCCAGGCCAGCCCACCATCAGTCACGAGGCCGGCCATTCCGAGCAGCGCGATCATGGCGACGCCCACGATGACGAGCACCTGGCCGCGTTCGGAGCGGCGGGAGCGCCGCGGGAAGTCTTTCATCTCGGTGAGTCCTTACTCGATGCAGGTTGGGCAGAACGTGACGACCATGGTCGAGGACGCAGACACATCGACGACTGAGCCGACGATGTTGCTGATGAGCGGTGTCGCCAGGGCGACGCTGTTGTCGACCTGGACCCTGACCTCTCCACCGATCGAAGGGTTGACCGCCACGGACGATGTGCCGGTGGCCGGGTCGTCGTCGTAGGTGACGCTCGGGTCATACGCCGGGCATACGCTCGTCCAGGGGGGGTTCTGATCCAGAGTCGACGGCCCCCGCCGGTAGAAGACCTGGGCGGTCACGCTCGACTGTCCTCGCGTCTGGTGCTGCACGACGTGGTACGTGGATTCGCAGTCGACCACGCTGACCGATGCCTGCCGGGTTGCATCGCGAGCGGCATGCGAGGAGTCATTGTGGCTGAAGATCACGCGCCCGAAGTCCAGGATCCCCACCATGAGCAGAACGATCACCACCAGGACGAGGGCGAACTCCACCATCGCCTGACCCCGTTGCTCCTCGCGTCGATGTCGCATCGTCAGGACCCGTATTCCGAAAGGACGGGCGCCGAGGTCAGGACCGCCATGGGGACCGCTCCGCCGAAGCCGTTCCCGGTCAGCAGCCCAACGAACGGCGTCACCGGTTGGAAGTTGCCTTCCAGGCGAAGCCGATAGACATAGGTGAGCTGAGGATCGAAGGGCGGCGCGGTGCAGGCGGTGAAGGTGCTCGGCGATGTGAAGAGATGGCAGCCGGAGGTGCCCGTGTCGATCCATGCATCTCCCCCGGAGCCGCACCCGACACGACTCGGATCCGGCGGCTCGCCGAGGCGCATCTCCTTGGCAACCTCGTACGTCAATCCCTGGAAGGTGGATCCGCTGGCACACGTCTCGGTGGGGTTGTAGCCGCCGTAGATGGCGGCCTCGCGCGCCGCATTCCGCAGGCCGACGAATGTGAAATATGCCCGTCCCAGGTCGATGGTGAGCAGCAGCACCATCACCACGATCGTCATGACCAGGGCGGTTTCCACCATGGCCTGACCGCGGGAGGATCCTGACCGCTTGGAATGGAAGGGCAGCTTCACTCGGGACTCCGAAGGGGGTCGTAGGTGAAGTTACTCTAGAAGTACCACCTTGCCATGCACCTTGCAGCGCGGGAGCAGGGCCGGCTCAGGCGGTGCCGAGGCGCACCTGGGACCGGCGGCGTACCACCGTCCGGGGAGGATTCGCCGGGCCGGGCATCGAACCGCCCCGGTCCGGGAAGGTGGACCGGGGCGGCCGAGGCGGGCGATCGGGGCGGGCCTAATCGATCAGGACGACCTGCAGCCTCACCGGGTCGCCTGGGTTGATGAGCGCGAGCTCGACCGAGCCCGGCTCGTCCGCGCGATCGACGAACCATCCCTTCAGGCAGCCGACCTGGCCCGGCGGCTGGGGCAGCACCAGCACCGGTTTGCCGGGCGGCTGCTTGCATTGGTTGTCGCCACCCTGAACGTAGGCGGCATCCAGCTTGAATCCCACCCAGGTCCTGACGTAGTAGTAGAGGTTGTCACCTTCGCCCGACTGCTCCGAGTCGAGCGGCGCACAGGTGGAGTCCAGGGGGTCGCCCGGATCCTCGCTGCAGGTGTTGACGTGGATCGGGAGCCAGAGCACCTCGTCATCGACCTCAGCCACGCCGATCTGGGGACCGGTGTAGCCATTGAGCTCATCGGCAAGCGAGTTCACGTTTCCCGTCTGGGTGTGGATCCAGGCCGGGATGGAAATCGTCTTCTGGCACGGCTCGCTGACCGCCTCCGACAGGTTCTGGCCGCAGTCGTAGTCCAGCCAGCCCACCGAGCTGTTGGAATCCGCGTCCATCGTGCACAGGGGCACCAGCGCCAGGTTGGTGATGTCGGCGTCCTCTTCCTCGATGATCTCGTAGGGCTCCCACGTGCCATCCATGTTGTCGTCCTTGATCACCGTGTCGGTCTCGAGAGAGTCGCACGTCTCGGCGGTCACCGGGAACGTCACCGGCAGGGCGCCGCCGGGGACGGTGTTCGGGGTGCCGACGACTGCGGTGGCATTGGCCGTCGCGGTCAGCTCATCGAACCCAACGACGCGCATCAGGAACGTATCGAACGTCTGCGAGGCGCTGGCCTTCACGCCCTGCGCTCCGGTCGGGATCGCCACCCCCGTGTCCACACCGGCGCACGTGCCCACCGGCACGGGGGGCACCAGCGGCTGGCCGAGATGGTTCGTGTACTCGGCCGACTCGACCGTCACCCCGTTGGCCACGGCCGCTCCCTCGACCGCGCAGGCGACGTTCCAGTCATTCGGCGAGCCGCTTTCGGCCAGCCAGTGCTGAACGACGATCGTCCCCGCCTTGGCGACTGCGTCGACGCCATTCTGCGTGCCGCGCTGGCGGCCCCAGGCGTAGCCACCGTCGATGACCAGTCCCACCATGGCGATGATGGCGACCAGGCCCAGGGCGACGATGACCAGGACCTGGCCGGCCGGGTGTGGGTGGCGGTGGGCGGGACGTCGCATTCCTGTCACTCTCCGACCGGGCACTGCGGCGTGTCCGGTTCCATGCAGCTGAATTCCACGGGGAAGCGGACCTCCCCGGTGACCGTCATTGGTCCGATGATGTTGCCGACTACCGGCGTGGCGGCGGTGTAGGCGTAGGGCACTCGCACCACCGCCAGGCAGCCATAGATCTCATCCGTGCCCAGGGCTGAGAGGCCGTCCTCGGTGAGGCAGGAGTTCGCGCTCTCCGGCGTCGCGGGATCTCGGTAGTCGACGACGACGTCCGCCGGATCGACGCCGAGCGCAACCGCGTGCTGCGCCGCGCGCTCCTGGATATGTGTCGCGGTCTGGTCGACGGTCGCCTGGCGGCCTCCTTCACGGGCCGCGTTGTTCACCGTGTGGTAGGCGAACACCAGGCGCCCGGTGTCGAAGATCCCCACCAGGACCAGGATGAAGATCGGCAGGATCAGCGCCGTCTCCACCATGGACTGGCCGCGATCGTGGCGTCGGCCGATGCGCATCATGAGAAGGTCACAATCACGGTGGCCGTCAGCTCCGCGCACGAATCCTCGGTGAGCGTCTGGGTCAGCACCGTGCGATTCTTGTTGGCGTTCGTGACCGCCGGGGTGTAGCCGGCCTGGGCGAAGCCGGCGTCCACCCACATCGCGGCCGCGCCCTGCATGCGTTCACCGACCATGTCCGGCACCAGGCCCTGCCCCTCTTCGCACAGGTCCTCGACGGCGGGCATGCCGCCGTTGATGACCTGGTTGATGGCGAACTCGGCCTTCGCGTGTAGCGTGACCGGCCCGCCGACGGCCGCCTCTGCAAGCGGGGTCAGGAGCGGGAATTCGCACGCGAGCTCCACCCTGGCCAGATCCCCGTCGCTGAAGAAATCGCCGTCCCCATTCACGTCGGTGTCGAAGATGGGGTCCGGTACCGGATTGTCCTGGCAGCCGAGGGCCTGGAGGTCCTGCCTGACGCGCTCGCGATACTTCGTCAGCTCGTTGTTCAGCTGGTCCCCATCCAGGCCGCCATTCCAGACCTGCGCATAGCTGGCGGCGGTGTCGGCCCCGATTCGCGCGGCGTTGTTCAGTGCAACCCAGCCGAAGAAGACACGGCCGAAGTCGACAGCCATGACCAGCATCAGGGCAAGCAGCGGCAGGATGATGGCCATCTCCACCAGGCCCTGTCCGCGAGGATGGTTGGACTTATGTCGCCGCAGCAGATTCACGAGCGTTGCGCACTCCAGTGCAGTGATCTCGGGCTCGACCCTATGCGGCCGACTTTGCAGATCACCTTGCAGGCTGGGGTCGTTTGGCTGGTACCGCAACGGTACCTTGGTCAGGAGGCGGTTGGTGCTTCAGGACCCTCGGCGCCATCCGCCAGCTCGGCCGGAAGCGTGATCGTGACCGTCGTGCCGTGACCCAGGCGGCTCTCGGCCGCGATGTCGCCGCCCATGGCGCGCAGCAGGCCGCGCGCGGCGTAGAGCCCCACGCCGCTTCCATCCGGGCTCAGGCGGCGGGCGTCATCGGCGCGGTAGAACTGGTCGAATGCGTGGTCCAGGGTGTCGCGGTCCATGCCGGCGCCCTCATCGCGCACCAGGATCTGGGCCAGCGGGCCGCCGGGACCGGGCCGCGCAGAGACATGGATCCTCACCTTCGAGCCGGCCGGGCTGTACTTGACGGCATTGTCGAGCACCGCCCACAGCACCTGCTCCAGCCGATCGGGGTCGCCGACCAGCAGGTGGGGTGGCCCCTCGTCGATCAGCTCCAGCTGGCGCTCCGCGCGCAGGGCGGCCCACGTCCGCTTCACGACGGGGTCGGCACGGAACACCTCCTGCCGCGGCGTCAGGGCGCCGGCCTCCAGCCGCGAGACGACGAGCAGCTGCCCGACCATCCGTCTCAGGCGATCCGCCTGGTACGCGATCGTGTCGAGGTCCGTCCTGGCGCGTACGTCCAGGCCCCTGGCATGCAATAGCTCGGCGGCCACCGCGCCGATGCTGGTCAGCGGCGTCTGCAGATCGTGGGTGACCCCGCGCAGGAAGTCCGACTGCAGCGCCGCCATCCGGTTGAGGGCGTCCGCCTGCGCACGCAGGCGAGCGTAGAGCAGGGCATGGTCGATCGCGGTTGCAGCATGCTGGCCCAGCAGCTCGAACAGGTCCAGCTCCGCGGGGGACGGTGCCTGTCGCCCTTCGCGTGGCGCCAGCAGGATCGCGCGCAGCTCGTCGCCAACGGCCACGTCCACGATGACGAAGGCCCCCCACGGGCCGATCGCATGCCTCGCTCCGCGCCACGGCTCGCCGGCGCGATCGAGCGTGGATGCCCACAGGTGCACCTCCTCCAGCGGCTTGACCGATTCATCGGCGGCATAGATCCCCACCGGCAGATCGTGGACGTCCTCGGCGCGCAGGACCGCCAGGGTCCAGGTGGGGTCGCCCGTCATGGAACGCGCGGCCGCCACCAGCGACCGAACCACGGCGGGCGCGTCTTCGGAGACCGGCGCAGCGCGAACGTGGGCTGCCAGCTCCGCAATCTGGCGGTTTCGCTCGTCGAGCGCGGCGGCCAGGCGTCGCTGCGCCGCGGTCATGTCGGATCCAGTGGCGGGGCGCCCGCCCTCCGAGGCGACGCCGTGCTGGGCGAGCTCCACCATGGACCGCGCTTCGTCCGCCACCACCCGGTTGGCCACCACCGTCACGATGCCAACCCAGACGAACGTCAGGGCGGCGCCGATCAGCAGCGCGGTGCCGTACCCGTTCGCGGCCACCCAGTCACGCGCGATGGTGATCGCCACGGAGAAGGCTGCCAGGGGCGGGAGCGCAGCGGCGAGCAGGACGCCCAGCAGGCGGAGTGACGTGCGACCCGCGTCCACGTCGGCTCAGGTGGCGGTCGAGGTGGAGACCAGCCGGTAGCCGACGCCCCGATCGGTGAGCAGGAAGCGGGGATTGTCCGGGTCGGCTTCGAGCTTGCGGCGCAACCGCCTGACCGTGACCCAGACGTAGGATGGGTCGGCGCCGTCGGCGTCGGACCATACCCGGTCGAGGAGCGTCTCGGTCGGCACCGTGCGATCGATCGCGGCCATGAGGACCTGGAGCAGGCGGACCTCGGTTGGGGTCAGCGCGTGCGTACCGGTCCGCGTGGTGACCTGGCGAAACGTCAGGTCGACCTCCAGCTCACCGTTTCCGAGTGTGAGCTGTGGTCGGGCGGCGGAGGTCCGACGCAGCACCCGCTGGATTCGAGCGACCAGCTCGTCGGGGTCGAAGGGCTTGGTGACGTAGTCCTCGGCGTACTGCTCCAGTGCTCTGACCTTCGACTCGGAAGCGTCCACCGCCGAGAGGACGATGATCGGCAGGTCGGCGATGCGCTTCACCCGGCGGCACAGCTCGAAGCCATCCATCCGGGGCATCATCAGGTCCACCACCAGCAGCGCCGGCCATGACTTGTCCAGCGCGGCCAGCGCGGCCTCACCCGAGGGAGCGGTGCGCGTCTCCCACCCCTCGCGGCCCAGGCGTCGCGAGAGGACGGACAGCAGGATCGGGTCGTCGTCGACCAGCAGGATCGTTGCCGGGAGCGCCGGCAGCATCTCAGATGCCGACGCCGCCCATGACGGTGACGATGGCCGGGCCCAGGATCACGATGAAGATGGTCGGGAAGATGCAGCCGACCATGGGGAAGAGCATCTTGACCGGGGCCTTGGCGGCGGCCTCCTCGGCGCGCTGCCGGCGCTCGATGCGCAGCTGCTGCGACTGGATCTGGAGCACCTTGGCGATGGGCACGCCCAGCTGCTCGGCCTGGACGATGGCGCCGATGAAGTTGCTGATCGGCTGGGCATCGGCCCGGGTCACCACGTCGCGCAGGGCGTCGCGCCGGGTCCGGCCCATCCGCACCTCGGCCAGGGCCTGGCGGAACTCGTTGACCAGCGGCCCCTCCATCTTCTCGACCACCTTGGCCAGCGCCGCGTCGAAGCCCAGGCCGGCCTCCACCGAGATGGTCAGCAGGTCAAGGGCATCGGGCAGCTGGAGGACCATGGCGAACGACCGCGCCCGGATCCGGCGTCCCAGCCAGAACTCGGGACCAATGAAGCCGATGGCGCCGCCCAGCAGGGCTGCAGGCACGCCCAGCCGGAAGCCACCGAGGAGCAGGCCTAGGAAGAATACGGCGATCGCGCCCACGATGGTGGCCAGGACCTTGACGCCCATCCAGTCGGCGCCACGCAGGCCGCCGGGATAGCCGGCCTTCTCCAGCTTGGCGTCCGTGCGGGCGATGATCCCGCCCTGGTCGCCGCGGCGTCCGACCTTGGCCAGGCGCTTGATCACCGGCCGCATGATGCGGTCGAAGAACGGCTGCGAGAGCTCGTACTCCTCCAGCGACTTGGGCTGGACGACCAGCTGCTCCAGGCGCTGCTGGACGGCGTCGCGCGGCGGGCGCGCCGCCACCCCGTAGGTGATCAGCAGGACCGCCAGCGCGGCCAGGATGGCGATGACGACTTCGGTTGGCAGCTCAGGCATGGCCCCTACACCTTGATGTCGACGATGCGGCGGATGAAGATGTACCCGATGCCCATGCTGATCAGGCCGATGATGAAGAAGATGATCCCGGTGGGCAGCCCGAACATCTCCGGCGGCTTCTCCAGCATCACCGTCATGTACGACGGGCTGATCAGGAACAGGATGGCGCCCAGGCCCACCGGCAGCAGGGTGATGACGTAGCCGCTGTAGCGCTGCATGGCCGTCAGCGTGTTGATCTCACCGACGATCCGGATCCGCTCCCGGATGGTGAAGGCGATCGAGTCCAGCACGGTGGCCAGGTTGCCACCCACCTGGCTCTGGATGTTGATGGCGGTGACCATCAGCTCCAGGTCCTCGGAGGCGACCCGGCGCACCAGGTTGTTCAGGGCCGGCTGCAGCGCCATGCCCAGGCTCATCTCGCGCACCACCCGCTCGAACTCCTCCGAGATGGGCGGACGCGCCTCGCGGGTGACGAGCTCGATGCCCTGCAGGAACGAGGAGCCGGCGCGCAGCGAGTTGGCGAGCAGGGTGATGGTGTCCGGCAGCTGGCTGGCGAAGGCCCTCAGCCTCTTGCGCTGGCGGTAGCGCAGGTAGAAGCGGGGGAAGAAGGCGCCGACCAGGAAGGCGCCGGCATAGGCGATCGGGTTGCGGAAGCCGGGGAAGACGAAGCCCAGCGCAAAGGCCATGGCCGCGAAGATGAAGGGTGACGCGATCCAGGCCGCCACCAGCTCCGCGGGCCGCAGCTTGAGATCCGCGCGGGCGATCTCCACGGAAAGGCGCGCGGCCAGGCCCTGGCGCTCGATCACTCGCGCGATGCCGGCGGTCACGGCGGACTCGCGGTCGTCCCCCGTCGCTTCTGGGACCTCACCGCCCGAGCGCGCGTAGCGCTCGAGGCGTGAAGCCACCCCGCCGGAGCCGCCGCTCATGGCGACCCCAACCGCAACCAGCAGGACGGCCCCGGCCGCGAGGCCGGCGATCAGGAACGGCAGCATTCCCATGGTCGGTTCAGCCCTCTCAGAACGGTGAGCCGAAGACGTTCGGCGGCAGGTGGATGCCGGCCACTTCGAACTTCTCGACGAACTTGGGACGGATGCCGCTGGGCTTCAGCTTGCCCTGGATCTTGCCCTCGACCACGCCGGTCTGCTCGAACACGAAGATGTCCTGCATGACGATGACGTCGCCCTCCATCCCCTGCACCTCGGTGATGGCCACGATCTTGCGGGAGCCATCCTTCAGGCGGTTCTGGTGGACGATCAGGTCGACCGCCGAGGCGATCTGCTCCCGGATGGCCCGCAGCGGCAGGTCCATGCCCGCCATCAGCACCATCGTCTCCAGCCGGGAGAGCATGTCGCGCGGGGTGTTCGCGTGGCCGGTCGACATTGAGCCGTCGTGGCCGGTGTTCATGGCCTGGAGCATGTCCAGCGCCTCGCCGGACCGGCACTCTCCGACCACGATCCGGTCGGGCCGCATCCGCAGCGCGTTGCGGACCAGCTCGCGGATGGGGATGGCGCCCTTGCCCTCGATGTTGGATGGGCGCGCCTCGAGGGTGATGACGTGCTCCTGGCGAAGCTGCAGCTCGGCGGCGTCCTCGATGGTCACGATCCGCTCGTCGTCGGGGATGAACGAGGAGAGGATGTTGAGCATGGTGGTCTTGCCGGAGCCGGTGCCCCCCGAAACGAAGACGTTGAGCCGGGCCTTCACGCAGGCTTCCAGGAACTCGAACATCTCCGGGGTGGCGGTGCCGAAGCGAATCAGGTCGTCCACCGTGAACGGCGTGGCCGAGAACTTCCGGATGGTGATCACCGGTCCCACCAGGGAGAGCGGCGGGATGATGGCGTTCACGCGGGAGCCATCCGCCAGGCGGGCATCCACCATGGGGCTCGACTCGTCGACGCGACGGCCGATGGGCGCGATGATGCGCTGGATGATCTTCATCACGTGCTCGTCGTTCTGGAACGTCACGTTGGTGAGCTCCAGGCGACCCTCACGCTCGATGTAGACCTGCTGCGGCCCGTTGACCATCACCTCGGTGATCGTCTCGTCGCGCAGGAGGGGCTCCAGCGGGCCAAGGCCCAGGATCTCGTCGGTGATCTGCTCGAGCATCCGCACCCGCTCGGCGCGGGTCAGGGCCAAACCTTCCTCGTCGGCGATCTTGCCGAAGAGCTCCTCGATCTGGCGCCGGACCTCCACCTGGTTGGTCAGGTCCAACTTCGGGTCGAGCTCGTTGATGAGCCGGTTCTGGACGCGGAACTTCGCCTCGCGGAAGGACTCGCGCGCGGGCAGCGCGCCCAGGAAGGCGCGGTTCGCCGC
>JBOGSY010000043.1:0-10790 GCA_050691915.1 Candidatus Limnocylindria bacterium
CTGGTACGACGCGGTCGCGGTCCGCTTCAGCGCCCGGCTGGCCGGTTACAGCGCGATCGCCCTCACCAAGCTGGACGTGCTGGATGGATTCGAGCGGATCCGGGTCGCCACCGCCTACCGGGACCTGGTCGATGGCAACACCTGGAGCACCGTGCCGGCGTCGGCATCGGTCTACGAGCGGCTGGAGCCGGTGTACGAAGAGCTCGACGGCTGGCGGTCGGACACCACCGGCTGTCGCAGCTGGGACAGGCTGCCGGCGGCGGCGCGCGCCTACGTCGAGCGGCTGGAGGAGCTGGCGGGGGTCCCGGTGACCCACGTGAGCGTGGGGCCGGAGCGCGCGCAGATGATCGTGCGCTGAAGCGCGTCCGGCGCCGTGGCCCGGGAGATGCAGGAGGAGGGACGAGCATGAAGGTCGGCGTCATCGTGCCGCAGGGATGGACCGGCGAGTACGACGGCTGGGAGCCGTCCCGCGGCTGGTCGCGGACGACCTACCTCGCGCGCCAGGCGGAGCAGCTCGGCTTCGAGTCGATCTGGCTGTTCGATCACTTCCACACCACCCCGGAGCCGAGCGACGAGCTGACCTTCGAGTCGTTCACCTCACTGGCGGCGCTGGCCGCGCTGACCCACCGGGTGCGGTTGGGCCATGTCGTGATCTGCAACGGATACCGCAACCCGGCGCTCACCGCCAAGATGGCGGGCACCCTGGACCTCGTCAGCGGCGGCCGGTTCGAGCTGGGCATCGGTGCCGGCTGGAAGCGCGACGAATGGGAAGCCTACGGCTACGGGTTTCCGGAGACCCCGGTGCGGCTGGCCATGCTGCGCGACGGGCTGGAGGTGATCACCCGGATGCTGGCCGGCGACCAGCATGACCACGCCACCCACCAGGGCGAGCATGCATCGGTCGGGGAGGCGATCAACTGGCCCAAGGGCCTGCAGTCGCCGCGCATCCCGGTCATCGTCGGCGGCAACGGGCCGGAGGTGACCTGGCGCCTGGCCGCCCGCTTCGCGGACGAGCTGAACCTGGACGGCCTCGCGCCGGCGGAGCTGCGCGAGGCCCTTCCGGTCATCCGCTCGCGCTGCGAGGAGATCGGCCGCGACCCGGAGACCCTGCGGATCAGCCTGCACACCTGGTGGGGGGACCCGGACTGGTCGACCGCGGGCGACCGCCGGATCGCGTTCCTGGGCCAGCTGAGCGACATGGGCGTCAGCCGGGTGATGGGCCTGCTCCAGGCCAGCGCCACCTCCGACGAGGCGCTCGTCAACCTGGCCGAGGATGCGCGCGCGGCCGGCGTGGGGCTGGAGCCCGGTTGAGGGGGCCTCTGGACTCAGGCCGCCAGGGCGCGATCGAGGAACGTCTCCAGCCAGATCGGGTAGTCGTCCGAGCAGACCGTGTCGAGCTCGCCGTGGTCGGCCGCCGGACAGACGTGCAGTTGGACGTCGACGCCCCGGTCCAGGGCCGCCTGATGCAGGGCTCGCGCCGCCGGCAGCGGATCGACCAGGTCCCCGCCACCGTGCAGCAGCAGGAGCGGCCGGCTACCCAGGCGGCCCACGGCATCCACCGGGTCCCCGGCGGTCAGGTCCTCCCCGGATCGCCACTCGGCGAGCTGCACCATGAGCGGGAGGGTCGCCGTCCCGAATGGCAGCCCGAGGCGGCGCATGCCGGACAGAACCGGCGTCTCCAGCCGGTCATGGGTCGAGTCCAGGATCAGCGCGTCCACCCGGTCGTCGCTGGCCACCCAGTTGACCGAGGCCTCACCGCCCATGGACTGGCCGAAGACGGCAATCCGGCGCGGCCCGTGGGTCCTCACCAGCCAGTCGATCACCGCCGCCACGTCCCGCTGCTCACCGACCCCCTGGGTCGTCCAGCGGCCACCGCTCTGCCCGCTGTTGCGGAGGTCGAACAGGACCAGGTCGTAGTGTTCGTGCAGAAGGACCGCATACCGCAGCATCCCGCTCTTGTTGTCGGCGTAGCCATGCACCATGACCACGGCGGAGGCTGCCGAAGCGGTCCCGGACGCGGCCGGGATCCACCAGGCGGCGAGTGGCACCCCGTCGGCCGAGAGGAGCTCCCGGCCGGCCGGCTCGGGCGCCCCCCGGCACGCCATTGGATCGTCCTCGAGCAGCAGCCGGTCATCGGTTGCCCGGTCGTAGTTGACGGCCTCGTAGGTCCAACCCAGGTGGCCGGGTGTCAGGCACCCGCTGCTCCGCTCCGACGGGTCGATGAGGCGGCTGGAGCCCTCCCAGGCAACGGCGCCGAAGTAGGCGACCGGCCCGAGCTGTGCCAGCAACAGCATCCGTGCGATGCCGAGAAGCGGGTGCAGAGCCATGCCGGCGACCGTAGGAGCGGCCTCCCGCGGCAGCGCGACGGCCAGACCGCGGGAATTCCCCGGCCAGGCTGCGGCCGGACCGCGGGGCGGGCTGCGCCTGAACCGCGGCGCGCCCGCAGAGCGGCCGCGTATACTCGCCCGACACCCGCAGGCCGGCCACCGGTGAACCCGATTCGCGCAGTCACCCAACCTCGCAACAACCCAAGCCCGCGACGGCGGATGCCGCCCGCGGGCGTTTTCGTGTGCCATCGGGAGGGGCCGTGATCGAGCAGCCGGCTGCCGTCGCCGAGCCGCGGACCGATGCGTTCGCCGACGCGGCAGCGCGGCGCCTGCGCCGCGCCTACGGCTTCGAGGAGGTCGCCCTGGTCCCCGGGACGGTCACCGTGGATCCGGGCGAGGTCGACCTCTCGGTCGAGATGGGCGGCCGGCGGCTGGAGATCCCCTTCATCGCGTCGGCCATGGACGCCGTCAGCGACGCCGGCCTGGCGGTGCGCATGAGCCTGCATGGTGGCCTGGCCTTCGTGAACCTGGAGGGTCTCTACACGCGCTACCAGGATGCCGGTCCGGTCATCGGACGGGTCGCCGCGGCGGAGTCCGGGGAGGCGGCGGCGGCCGTCCTGGCCGAGGCCTATGCCGCGCCGGTTCGCGACGAGCTGATCACCGCCCTCATCGCCCGCATCAAGGCCCAGGGTGGGATCGCCGCGGTGGCCACCACGCCGGCGTCCGCCTGGCACCACGCCGAGGTGGCGGCTGCCGCCGGCGCGGACCTCTTCCTGGTCCAGTCGCAGGTGAGCAGCGCGCGGCACATCTCCACCTCCGGGCGGGTGCTCTCCCTGGCCGACCTGACCGGCGGCCTCCAGCTGCCGGTCCTGGTGGGCAACACGGTCAGCGGCGAGGCCGCCTTCCAGCTGATGCACCAGGGCGCGGCCGCGGTGCTGGTCGGCGTTGGCCCCGGGGCGGCCTGCACCACGCGCGAGGTGCTGGGCATCGGCGTCCCCCAGGTCAGCGCCACGCTGGAGGTGGCCGCCGCCCGGGACCGCTACCTGGCCGAGACCGGACGCTACGTCCCGGTCATCACCGACGGCGGCATGAAGACCGGGGGCGACATCGCTAAGGCGATCGCCTCCGGGGCCGACGCGGTCATGCTCGGCTCGCCGTTCGCCGCCGCGCAGGAGGCGCCCGGCCGCGGCTTCAGCTGGGGGATGGCGGCGCCGTCGCCCACCCTGCCGCGCGGGACGCGGATCCGGATCGGCGAGCGGCTCCCGCTGGAGCAGATCCTGTTCGGCCCGGCCGCCACCTCGCACGGCACCCAGAACCTGGTCGGCGCCCTGCGACAGTCGATGGCGGCCCTCGGCGCCCGGACCATCGCCGAGATGCACGAGGTTGAGATGGTCGTCGCGCCGGCCATCGCCACCGAGGGCAAGTCCTGGCAGCTCGCCGGCGCGGAGTAGCGGGTCCGAACGAAGCCATGGACCGATCAGACGTGCAGGTCTGGCTCGACCGCTACGTCGATGCCTGGCGCACCTACGATCGCGATGCGATCGCCGCCCTTTTCGATGCCGATGCGACCTATCGCTACCGGCCGTATGGCGGTCCGGACCGCTCGACCCGGGGCCGCGAGGCGATCGTCAGCGATTGGCTGGAGGAGCAGGATGCGCCCGACAGCTGGGAAGCGAGCTACCGGGCCTGGGCGGTGGACGGGGATCGCGCGGTCGCGGTCGGCACCAGCCGCTACGCGGCGACCGCAGATCAGCCGGAGCGGACCTACCACAACGTCTTCCTGCTGCGCTTCGCGCCGGATGGCCGCTGCGCCGAGTTCACCGACTACTACATGCTCGAGGAAGCCGGGTGACGAGCTGGGCGGAGATCGCGGACCGCGTCTTCGTCCGCCGCTACCCATTCTTCGACCAGACCATTGGCGTGGTCCTCGGCCGGGCCGGTGTGGCGCTGATCGACACCCGGACCACCCACGCCCAGGCCGACGAGCTCCGGCGCGAGCTGCGCGCCCTGACCCCCCTGCCGCTGGCCGCGGTGATCAACACCCACCACCACTACGACCACACCTTCGGGAACGCGCGCTTCCTGCCGGCACCCGTCTGGGGCCACCACCGATGTGCGGAGGCGCTGCGGGCCGGGGGCGAGGCGATGCGGCGGCGGGTGATGGCCGACCTCCCTGACCTGGCGGAGGAGCTGGCCGAGGTGGTGGTGACGCCGCCGGACCGGACCTTCGGAGAATCGGCCAGCCTGGAGCTGGGTGACCGACGGCTGGAGCTGCGCCACCTGGGCCGCGGGCACACCGACAACGACATCGTGGTCCAGGTTCCGGACGCCGGCGTCGTCTTCGCCGGTGACCTGCTGGAGAACGACGCGCCGCCCTCCTTCGGGGACGCCTTTCCGGTCGCCTGGGCCGAGACCGTGGGGAGCCAGCTCCTGCCGCTGGTAGGCGACGGCAAGGTGGTCCCCGGCCACGGCCGCCCGGCCGGGCGGGAGCTTGCCGAGCGCCAGGCTGGCGAGCTCGCGCAGTTGGCCGAGAGCATCCGGGGTTGCGTTGCCGGCTCGCTGGGGATCGACGCGGTCATGGCGGCGTCGCCGTACCCGGCGGCGACGACGCGGGTGGCGCTGGACCGCGGCCGGCGCGAGCTGGATGACGGCTAGGGCCTCAGCCGATCGGCCAGACCACCTCGGTGCGCAGGTCCGCCTCGCTCACCTCGGACGGGTCGTCCACGTACGACTCCCAGGGCCCGGGCCCCTCCTCGTGGCCCTGGGCATGGATCCAGTCGTGGAGCTGCTCGTAGGTCTGCGACAGGGTGCCGTAGCCGCCGCGGTGGACCGTCACCGCGGCCCGCCCGCCGGGAAGCTGCGAGGCGCCCAGCTCACCGGCCTCACACTCGGCCATCGGTCGCAGGTTGCCCACCGGCGAGGCCACCGGGATGCCGATCTCGACGTCGACCTGTTGCGGGCCGAACTCGTGATAGCGGCCATAGGGCGCACCCGCGGGCGTGCCGCCCAGGTCGGCGATCCGGTCGGCCACGTTCGGGAGGTGCGTGTCGAACAGCGCTCCCAGGTCCAGCTCGGACATGGGCTGGCGGACGCGGATCGCGACCGTCGATCGCGGGGTGAGGTCGACCAGTCGGGCGTCCATGCGCGGAGCCTCCTTCTGCGGGCGGCGGTACGCCACCAGCCTACCAAGATCGCTAGACTGGGCTCCCCGGCAGCGAGGCGACGGCGAGCGGAGTGAGCGACACCACCGAGACCCAGCCCGAGGACGAGGGCCGCCCGCCGGACACCCAGCGCGGGCGGACCGTTCACGGCGAGGCCGCCAACGCGGGTCATCGCGTCCTTGCCCCCGACGACGCCGAGGTGGAGGCGTACCTGGAGCAGGCGCTCCATGCCCCACCGCCCAGCCGCGCCGACGAGGCGCACGAGGCCCCGGACACCGTCATCATCCTGGACTTCGGCAGCCAGTTCGCCCAGCTCATCGCCCGCCGTGTGCGCGAGCTGAACGTGTACTCGGAGCTCCTGCCCCACGACACGCCCTGGGCCGAGATCGAGCGCCGCCGGCCCAAGGCGATCATCCTCTCCGGCGGGCCGTCATCGGTCTACGACGCCGACGCGCCGCGTGCCGACCCGGCCGTCTGGTCCGGCCGCGTCCCGGTGCTGGGCATCTGCTACGGGCTGCAGCTGATGGCCCACGAGCTGGGCGGCGAGGTCGTCCCCAGCGCGAAGCGCGAGTATGGGCCCGCATCGGTCCAGATCACCCACGAGGACGGCCTGTTCCGCGGCCTGGAGCGCGAGCAGCCGGTCTGGATGAGCCATGGCGACGCCATCCTGCGGCCACCCGCGGGCTTCCAGCCGACCGCGCAGACGGATTCGACCGCCTTCGCCGGCCTGTTCGACCCGGTGCGCAGGCTGTATGGCATCCAGTTCCACCCCGAGGTGGCGCACACGCCTCGCGGTCGCGACATCCTGCGCAACTTCGTGGTCGAGATCGCCGGCGCCAGCCCGACCTGGACCCCCGCCTCGTTCGCGGAGACGACGATCGCCGAGATTCGCGAGCGGGTGGGCAGCGGGCACGTGATCTGCGCCCTGTCAGGCGGCGTCGACTCCGCCGTGGCGGCCACCTTGGTGCATCGTGCCATCGGCGAGCAGCTGACCTGCATCTACGTCGACCACGGCCTCATGCGCAAGCGCGAATCGGAGCTGCTGCGGGTCACCTTCGAGCGGGACCTGGGCATGCGTTTGGTGATGGTGGACGCCCGGGACCGATTCCTCCGCCGCCTGGCCGGGGTGGAGGACCCCGAGGAGAAGCGCCGCATCATCGGCGACGAGTTCATCCGCGTCTTCGAGGAGGAGGCGGCCAGGTTGGGGAGGATCGACTTCCTGACCCAGGGCACGCTCTACCCCGATGTCATCGAGTCCAAGACCGCCGAGACGAAGGCCGCCGCCAAGATCAAGACCCACCACAACGTCGGCGGCCTGCCGGCCGACCTGCGCTTCAGCCTGATCGAGCCGCTGCGCTACCTGTTCAAGGACGAGGTACGCCGCGTCGGGACCGAGCTTGGCCTGCCGGAGGCGATGGTCCTGCGCCAGCCGTTCCCCGGTCCGGGGCTGGCGATTCGGATCATCGGCGAGGTGACCGCCGAGCGGCTGGAAACGCTGCGCGAGGCGGACTGGATCGTGATCGACGAGATCAAGGCCGCCGGGCTGTATCGGTCCCTGTGGCAGTCGTTCGCCATCCTGACGCCGGTGCGCTCGGTGGGCGTCATGGGCGACGGGCGCACCTACGCCAACGTGGTGGCTGTCCGGGCGGTGACCAGTGACGACGGGATGACCGCCGACTGGGCGCGCCTGCCATACGAGTTGCTGGCGCGCATCAGCAGCCGGATCGTGAACGAGGTGCCCGGCGTGAACCGGGTGGTGTACGACGTCAGCTCCAAGCCGCCGGCCACCATCGAGTGGGAGTAGCCGGGTCGCCTGACGGCGCGGGCGGACGTCCCCGGGCCAGGACTAGGCCAGGCGCTCCACCGCATCGCCGGCGCGCACGACGCCGCCGGCTGCCACCCGGCAGTTGACCCCGCGCAGCCTCCGCTCGCGCCAGTGGCGCCAGTTGGCCCAGCGCAGCGCGTCCTGGCCGAACCGCTCCGCAAACTTCGAGCAGCCGGTATGGGGTATGGGCGAGATCTCCAGGACGGCACTGCCGACGCGGAGGAGGGTGCCGGGCGCCAGGTTGTCGACGCTGATGTCGAAGTCGACCAGGATGTTGTCGCCGGCCTGATGGAGCGGCTGGCGACCGGCGGCCACCAGCTCGGCAACCGCCGCGTTCATCAGCGTCACCTGGGCCAGGCGCTCCGGGTCGCGGGCCTGCCAGCCGTGGGCCCAGCGATCGCCGACCACCCCTCCCTCCACCGTCACCTGGACCGACTCCGGCGTCTCGTGGATTCCCGGCTCGCGCCGAATGCAGAGCAGCCGGACCGACCCGCGCTCGCGGGGCGCGGGCGGCACGCCGGCCCACAGGGCCTCCAGCTCGTCGAAGGTGCGCATCCGGATCCGATTCTACGGCAGGGCCGGCCCCACCCCGCTAGCATTCCCCCTCACATGTCCACCTGGTTCGACCGGCTCCTCGAAGACCTGCAGCGCCGCCAGGCGGAGCAGGATGCCCGCCGTGAGGGCCGCCCGCTCCCGGCTCGCCGGGCCCGCGGTGGCCGGGGTGGCGCGGGCGGTGGCGGGAACGGTGACGACGGCCGGCCGCCGCTCGACGACCGTCCCACGCCGTTTCCCGGCCGGCGTCCCGGCGATGAGCCGATCAACGTCCGCCGCTGGGTGATCCTGGGCGGCATCGCCCTGCTGGCCCTCTTCCTGTTCGGCTTCCTGGGCCGGCTGGTGGACCTGGTCACCGACTTGATGTGGTACGAGGCCCTCGGCCAGCGGGCGGTGCTGACCACCCGGCTGTGGTCGCAGGTCGGCCTCTTCGTGGTCGGCCTGGCGGCGTTCGCCATCCCGGCCCTGGCCAGCATCTGGCTCGCCCGCCGGATCGCGCCGCAGGTGCCCATTCGGCGCATCGGCCAGTTCGAGATCCCGGACGCCTCGCGCGCGATCACCCTGGGCCTGCTGGGGGTTGCGCTCCTGTTCGCGCTCATCTCGGCGGCCGCCTGGTCGGGCAGCTGGCAGACGATCCTGCTCTACGCCAACGGCGGCGAGTTCGGCAGCCGCGACCCGCACTTCGGCCGCGACGTGGGCTTCTACATCTTCGGCCTGCCCTTCTGGCGCCTCCTCCAGGGCTGGGGCATCACCAGCCTGGTCGCCATCCTGCTGCTGACCCTGGGCGCCTACGCGGCCGGGGCCATGCGCTGGCAGTTCCGCCTGTCGGCGCCGGTACGCGCCCACCTGTCGGTCCTTGGGGCGCTGCTGCTGGTGGTGATCGCGGCGGGCTACCAGCTCGACACCGCGGAGCTGGTGTATTCCACCCGCGGCGTGGACGGCACGTTCCAGGCGGCGGCCTATACCGACATCCATGCGCAGGTGCCGGCCTACGTCATCCTGACCGTGGTGGCCCTGGGCGCCGCGGCGCTCCTGCTGCTCAACATCTGGTTCCGCACGCTGTGGGCGCTGGGGCTGGCGGGCGGCGCCTGGTTCGCGCTGTCGGTGCTGGTCGGCGGCCTCTACCCGTCGTTCGTGCAGACCTTCCAGGTGGAGCCCAACGAGCTGAACCTGGAGCTGCCGTTCGTCCGCGAGCACATCGCCTCCACGCGGGCGGCATTCGACCTGGATCCCATCGAGGTGCGCGGCTTCACCGGCGAGCAGGACCTGAGCGAGGAGGTCTTCGAGGAGGACTCGGCGACCATCGAGAACCTCCGGCTGTGGGACTACCGCCCCCTGCTGACGACCTTCGGGCAGGACCAGATCCTGCGCCGCTACTACAGCTTCACCGACGTGGACATCGACCGCTACATGATCGATGGCGAGCAGCGCCAGATCATGCTCAGCGCGCGGGAGCTGGACGTCCAGCGCCTGGCCGACGCGGCCCGCACCTGGACGAACGAGCGGCTGGTCTACACCCACGGCTACGGAATCACCGCCGTGCCGGTCGACGCGGTCACCTCGCAGGGCCAGCCGGACTACCTGGTCAGCGGCATCAACCGGGAGCCGCGGCTCCCGGTCGGCGAGCCGCGCATCTACTTCGGCGAGGCGACCGACACCTATGTCGTGACCGGCACCAGCACCGAGGAGTTCGACTTTCCACTGGATGAGACGTCGGAGACCGGTGCCACCACCACCTGGCAGGGAACGACGGGCGTCGACATCGGCAATCCCATCGCCCGCTTCCTGTTTGCCAGCCGATTCGGCGACCTGAACCTGATGATCAGCAACCAGCTCACCGACGAGTCGCAGATCCTCTTCAACCGCGCCATCTGGGAGCGCGTCCCCGCCCTCGCCCCGTTCCTGGCCTACGACGGCGATCCCTACCTGGTCAGCGCGGACGGCCGCCTGACCTGGATCTGGGACGCCTACACCATCAGCAACCGGTATCCGAACGCCCAGCCCCTGCCCGGCGAGAGCCCCTTCCCGGGGGCGAACTACATCCGCAACAGCGTCAAGGTCGTGATGGACGCCTACGACGGCAGCGTCCGCTTCTTCATCGCCGAACCGGACGAGCCGATGGTCGCCGCCTACGCCCGCATCTTCCCGAGCCTGTTCGAGCCGCTGTCGGCCCTCCCCCCGGCGCTCGCCGCCCACCTCCGCTACCCGGAGGACCTGTTCGTGGCCCAGAACATGTCCTATCGCCAGTACCACCTGCTGGCGACCGATGGCGGGGCCACCACCTTCTACAACCAGGACGACCGATGGGCCATCCCCGAGGACGTGGTGGCCGGCACCGGGACGCTGATGGAGCCCTACTACGTGATCATGCGCATCCCCGGCCAGGACCAGGCCGAGTTCGTCCTGATCCAGCCGATGGTCCCCGAGGGGCGCCCGAACATGATCGCCTGGGTGGCGGCCCGGATGGACCCGGGGGTCTACGGCGAGCGGATCGCCTTCCGCTTCCCGAACGACACCTCGACCGACGGCCCGGCGCTGGTGGAGGCGCGGATCGACCAGGACTCGACGATCAGCGCTCAGTTCAGCCTGTGGGATCGGTCCGGCTCATCGGTCATCCGCGGCAACCTGCTGGTCCTGCCGGTCGGAGACGACGGGCTGATGTACGTGGAGCCGATCTTCCTCCAGGCGTCGGGCGCGCCATTCCCCGAGTTCGTGCGGGTCATCATGGTCAGCAACGAGCGGGTGGCGTTCGCGGAGGACATCCCGGCCGCCATCGAGCAGCTGCTGGGCGAGGCGCTGCCGCCGCCGCCGGATGGCGGGGGAGGCCTGCCTGAGGACGTCGCCGGCCTGGTAATCGAGGCCCAGCGGCTGTACGCCGAGGCGCAGGCCGCGCTGTCGGCCGGCGACCTGGGGACCTACCAGGCC
>JBOGSY010000044.1:0-10638 GCA_050691915.1 Candidatus Limnocylindria bacterium
CGCCAACGTCGAGTTCACCGGGGCCGAGGCGGTCGACCTGGTGATCGAGGAGGGCCGCCACCCATCGGTCATCCATCCGTTCAAGGGCAACATGGACACCGATGCGCTGGACGCCTGCATCCGGGACCGCGGCGTCGAGAGCATCCCGCTGGTGATGGTCACCGTCACCAACAACTCCGGCGGCGGCCAGCCGGTCAGCCTGGAGAACCTGCGGGCCGTGCGGGCGGTCTGCGACCGATACGGCCTGCCGCTCTTCCTGGACGCCTGCCGCTTCGCGGAGAACGCCTGGTTCATCAAGCAGCGGGAGGCGGGCCAGGCCCATCGGTCCATCCCGGAGATCGTGCGCGAGATGGCGTCCCTGGCCGATGGGATGACCATGTCCGCCAAGAAGGACGCGATCGCCAACATCGGTGGCTGGCTGGCCATGAACGACGACGCCTGGGCGGAGGCCGCGCGCAACCTTGAGATCCTGACCGAGGGCTTCCCGACCTACGGCGGCCTGGCCGGACGGGACCTGGAGGCGATCGCCCAGGGCCTGCGCGAGGTGGTCGACGACGACTACCTGCGCTACCGGATCCGCTCCACCGCCTACCTGGGCGAGGCGCTGGTGGAGGCCGGCATCCCCTGCGTCCAGCCGATCGGCGGGCACGCGGTCTACATCGATGCCGGCGCGCTGCTGCCCCACGTCCCGCCGCTTGCGTACCCCGGCCAGTCGCTGGCGGTGGCGCTCTACCGGGAGGGGGGCATCCGCGGCTGCGAGATCGGCAGCGTGATGTTCGGGATGCACCCCGACGGCTCGGAGACCCCCGCGCCCATGGAGCTGGTGCGCCTGGCGATCCCGCGCCGGGTCTACACCCAGTCGCACGTGGACTACGTGATCGAGGTCTGCCGCTGGGTCGCGGAGCGCGCGAAGGACCTGCGCGGCTACCGGATCGCGGAGCAGCCTGCCCAGCTGCGCCACTTCACGGCCCGCTTCGAACCACTGGCCGCGTCCTAGACTGGACCGATGGAGAGGCCGGACCGCGACAGCCCAACCCCAGCCGAGGCCTGCCGCGAGTGCGGGCGGGACGTCAGCATCGGCACGCCGCTGTTCGCGCGCCGGGTGCAGCTGATCAGCGAGGCCGATCCGGGCGTCGCCTTCGTCTGCCTGGACTGCCGGGTCACGAATCCCCTGCGCGACGAGGCCGGCAACGTCCTGGACGAGGAGCAGCTGGCCGCGCGGATGTACATCGTGGGTCGCGGCGGCCAGGCCTGAAGGGTCAGTAGCGCTCCACCGGCGCCGGGGTCAGGGCGAAGTCGCGGACGTTTCGAGTGAGGATCGTGCACCCGAGAGCATCTGCCGCTGACGCGATCAGCGCGTCGGCGAGGCTCAGAGAGCGCCCTCGTGAGCGCGCCTCCCAGCGCCAACGACCCGCAACCACCGCCGTTCTGGAGCCTGGCTGGACGAGCTCAACCGGCTCCAGCAGCCGTGCCAGAACGCCCTCGTCGGCCGGGCGCAGGCCGGTGCGGACTTCGCAGACGGCGCGCCGTCAAGCCACCTCGATCTCGGTGACCCACTTCACCCATTCCAGGCCGCGGCGGTCGGGTGCGACCAGGCGGCAGGGGGCGCCGTTACCGTGGGGCAGGGGCTGGCCGGCGACGGTGGTCGCCAGCAGGGCGCGGCGAGCCTCGTCCAGCGGCAGGCGGGCGTACCAGCCGGTGACGGATCGAATGGTGGCGGTCCGCGCGCGGGCGCGCGGCGCGGCAGCCTCCAGCACGGCCGCGAGCGGCGTGCCGCGCCAGCTCGTGCGGAGTGCCCAGCCGGAGGTGCAGTCCAGGATCTCCGTCCGATCGACCTCACCCAGCGCGGACAGCTGGGCCAGGGTCAGCGACAACGGCTGGGCCACCTCGCCGCGAACGCTCAGCCGCCAGGCGGCCGGGTCCAGCTGATCGGTGCCCTCGCCGAAGAAGGTCGTGGCCGGCGGGATACCGCCATCGGGCAGCCAGCGGGAGCCGGTGAAACGCCGCACGCCGCCGGCCAGGGCCTCGATCCCGTTGGCCGCCGCCCAGGCCACGGCGCCCATGACGCCCAGGGCGAGCGTGGCCAGTGCGGTCCGGCGCGAGACCAGCGGGCGGCCGATGCGACGGGCCGGCGGACGGACGAGGCGCCAGCGGCGGGGGAGCAGGTGCAGGACGGCGATGGGGACCAACGCCAGTGCCACCAGGACGTGAAGCGTCAGGACCGTCCAGGGCCCCACGATCAGGATCCGGCCGGAAGCGACCCACACGAAGCCGCCGGCAAGCGCGCCCAGGGTCGTGAGCGCCAGCAGGAAGCCGAGCACCAGCCGGCCCCAGCGGCGGTCGCGCAGGGCCGGCGGCACCGAGCGGCGCAGCTTCAGGGCAACCGCGACCAGCAGCGCGCCGCCCAGGAGGCCGTGGACGACGAAGAGCGGGGCGGTCGGCGGCGACCCGGCGCGCAGGCTGAGCAGGCCGGTGGCCAGCTGGAGGGCGACCAGCCAGGCGAGCAGGCGGTCGAGCGCCGCAGTGCTCATCGGTCCATCCTACGCCCGGCCGTGTCAGTGGAGCGGTCGGGGGGTTGGGGTTCAGGGTGGCGTCGGGCGATTTTCGCCACCTGCTGGTGGTAGCGGCCAGGATGCGGTGCCGAACCGGCCGGTGGAGGCCGATTCGTGGCCAGGATCACCACGGGCTGGCTGAAACGGCCACGAACCGGGCCCGGGGGTGGGTTTCGTGGCCGTTACCACCACCGGCTGGTGATCCCGCTCACTAAGCGCGAACGCCCGCACGCGCCGCCCCACGCGTGGGACGGCGGCGGCATGGGGACGGGTGACGGGATGCTAGGCTCCCAACCGTGGACCGGCGCACCTGGACCCTCATCACGGTGGTGCTGGGGTCCGGGATCGTGTTCCTGGACTCCACCATCGTCAACGTCGCGCTCAAGGCGATCGGCGATCAGCTGCCGGCCACGGCGGTCGGCGTGCTGGAGGGCCAGTCGTACGTCGTCAACGGCTACCTGCTGACCCTCTCGGCGCTGCTGATCCTGGCCGGCGCGCTGGCCGATACGTACGGGCGGCGCCGGCTGTTCGTGATCGGCCTCGCCGGCTTCGGGGCCACCTCCCTGGCCTGCGGGCTGGCGCCGACCATGGAGCTGCTGATCCTGGCCCGCCTGGCGCAGGGCGCCTTCGGGGCGCTGCTGGTCCCCACCTCGCTGGCGCTGATCAACGCGTCCTTCGAGGGGGCGGAGCGGGGCCGCGCCTTCGGTGTGTGGGCGGCCGCCACCAGCGCGCTGACGCTGCTCGGGCCACCGTTGGGTGGGTTCCTGGTGGACACCTTCGGCTGGCGGATCGCCTTCCTGATCAACGTGCCGCTGGTGGCCGCCGGCGTCATGGTGGCGGTCGCCAGGATCCAGGAGAGCCGGAACCCGGACGCCCCGCGCCGCTTCGACTGGCTGGGGGCCGTGGCGGTGGCGCTCGCCGTGGGCGGGCTGGCCTACGGCGCGATCCGCGGCCAGGAGCAGAACTGGACCGATGTGTCCGCCTGGGTGGCGCTGATCGTGGGTGCCATCGCCACCCTGACGCTGGTGCCGCTCATGCTCTGGCGCCGCAACGTGCTGGTGCCGCCGAGCCTGTTCGGGTCGCGCAACTTCACCGTGACCAACGTCTCCACCCTGCTGATCTACGGCTCGCTGTACGTGTACTCGTTCCTGTCGGCCGTGTTCCTGCAGCAGACGCTGGGCTACACCGCGTTGGCCTCCGGCCTGGCCGGGGTGCCGATCTCGGTGGCGTTGACCTTCCTGTCGACGACGTTCGGGCACCTGGCGGGGCGCTACGGGCCGCGACGCTTCATGGCCATCGGCCCGGCGATCATGGGCCTGGGACTGCTCTGGCTGGTCCGGATCCCGCCCGACAGCGCCGGGTGGGAGGCGCGGCCCGCGGATCCTGCCTCCCTGCTGCCGCCGGCCGGCTACCTGGTCGACGTGCTGCCGGCCGTGCTGCTGTTCGCGGTCGGCATCTCGATCCTGGTGGCGCCACTCACCACGGCGCTCATGACGTCGGTGCCGGTCGGCAACTCCGGGCTGGCCTCGGCGATCAACAACGCCATCAGCCGCATCGGTCCGGTCCTCGCCGGGGCGCTGATCTTCATCGCCGTGTCGGCCAGCTTCTACGCGGGGGTCGAGGCCCGGGTCCCGTCGGTCGACACCAGCCGGCCGGAGGTGCGGGCAGCGCTGCCGCCTCTCAAGCAGCCCAGCGCTGACGTGGAGCCCGGTCTCGCCGCCGCCGCGCGGGTGGCGTCGACCGAGGCGTTCCGACTGGCGATGCTGATCGCCGCCCTGCTGTGCCTCGCCGGCGCCGCGGCCAACGCGGTGGGCATCCGGGACCCCGCCCCCGAGGCGCACGAGCCGGTCGAGGACGTGGCTGCCGAGGCCTGACCCGGCTGCCGGGCGCAGCACCCGGCGGCGACTATGATCAGCTCATGTCGACCCTCACCGGCCGCCTGGCCATCTGGAAGCACGTGTTGGACACCGCCAACCTGCCGGCGGGCGCGGAGATGGACCCGGTCAGCAAGTGGCTGATCGTCACCCGGGCGGCGGTCTTCAGCATGACGCTCACCTCCGGGCTGATCGGCGGCCTGCTGGCCGTCGGGGCCGGCGCCGGGGCGGTCCACTACGGCTACCTGTTGCTGGCGATCCTGGGCCTGGTGGTGGCCCATGCCGCCAACAACATGATCAACGACTACTTCGACCTGGAGGGTGGGGTCGACACGGACGAGTACGTCCGGGCCCTGTACGCCCCGCACCCCATCCTGTCCGGCATGCTGACCAGGCGCCAGCTGGCGGCGGCCATCGGCGTGGCCAACGCGATCGACCTGGCGATCCTGCTCGTGCTGGTGGCGGCCCGCGGTCCGCTGGTTGCCGCCTTCGCGTTCGCAGGCCTGTTCATCTCCGTCTTCTACGTCGCGCCGCCACTGCGCCTCAAGCACCGCGGGCTGGGGGAGCCGGGGGTCTTCCTGGTCTGGGGTCCGCTCATGATCGGAGGCACGTTCTTGGTGGCCACCGGACAGTTGCCCGGCTGGGTGTGGATCGCGTCGCTGCCGTACGCCATCCTGGTCACCACCGTGCTCTTCGGAAAGCACATCGACAAGATCGGGCCGGACGCGGCCCGCGGCGTCAGGACCGTGCCGGTGATCCTGGGCGAGGCGGCCGCCAAGCGGGTGGCGCAGGCCCTGATGCTCGCCTTCTACCCGATCGTCATCGGCTCCGCGCTGGTCGGCTTCATCGGTCCGTGGGTGATGCTGGTGGTGCTGGGCATCCCGCGACTGCTGGAGGTCCTTACGGTCTACGGACGGCCACGGCCGGATGAGCCGCCACCGGACTACCCGGTCTGGCCGCTGTGGTTCGTCAGCGCCGCCTTCGTCCACACCCGCCGCGCGGGAGCGCTGCTGATCCTGGGGCTCCTGGCGAACATCCTGGTTCCGCTGCGGCTCCCCTGGGCCGGATAGGGCCCCGGACCGATGCTCCCGATCGGCGACCAGAACGAGCCCTGGCACGGGCCGGCGCTCGTCACCTGGGCGCTCATCGCGGTCAACGTGGGCGTCTTCCTCCTGCTACAGGGTGCCGGGACCGATGAGACCTTCACCTACGGCTGGAGCGCCATCCCGCTCGAGATCACCACCGGCCATGACCTCGTCCAGCCGCAGCCGTGGATGGTCGGCAGCCAGACGTTCGCCGTCCCGCAGGCGCCCGGACCGGCACCGATCCAGCTCACCCTGCTGTCGAGCATGTTCATGCACGCCGACTGGCTGCACCTGGGCGGCAACATGCTCTTCCTCTGGATCTTCGGCGACAACGTCGAGCATCGCGCCGGCCGGCCGCTCTACCTGGTGGCCTATCTCGGCGCCGGGCTGGTGGGCGCGCTGGCCCAGATCCTCAGCACGCCGGATTCGCCGATTCCCACCCTGGGCGCCTCTGGCGCGATCTCGGGCGTGCTCGGCGCGTACCTGGTGCTCTTCCCCGGCAACCGGGTGACGGCCATCATCTTCCGCTTCATCACCCAGGTGCCGGCGGTGGTGGCGATCGGGATGTGGATCGCCTTCCAGGTGATCGCCAGCCTGGCCGCCGATCCGACGGCCGGCGGGGTCGCCTACCTGGCCCACATCGGCGGGTTCGCGGCCGGGCTGGTGGCGGGCGTCGTCTTCCGGCTCATGCCGGCGCGCAGGCCGCCGCAGCGCCGGTGACCGGCGGCGACCCCGGGCTGTTCGGTCCGGGCAGCGCCTCGTGGCGGATCGACCGCGAGGCCATGGTGCTGGCCGGCGGCACCTGCGCCCTGCTGCTGCAACTGGCCCACCCCGCGGTCGCGGCCGGCGTGGCGCAGCACTCCGACTTCCGGGACGATCCCTTCGGCCGCCTGCGACGGACGCTGACCGCCTCGTACGCCGTCGTCTTCGGCACGACCCGGCGAGCGGAGCGAGCCATCCGCCGCATGAACGCGATCCATGCCCGGGTCACCGGACGCGTCCCGGAAACGGGCGAGGCGTACCGCGCGCTCGATCCCGACCTCCTGCTGTGGGTGCACGCCACGCTGGTGGACACCGGACTGCGCGTCTATGACCGTTACGTGCGACCGCTGGCGGTCGCGGAGGCGGAGGCCTATCACGCTGAGGCCCGGGTCGTGGCGGAGCGCCTGGGCGTGCCTGCGACTGTGCTCCCGGCCACCCTGGTCGAGCTGCGCCAGCGCATGCGGCAGCTCATCGAGGACGGGACGGTGCGGGTCACGCCGACCGCACGCCTGCTGGCGCCTGCGGTCCTGTATCCCGCGGCCTTCCCACCGCGCCCGGTGTGGGACGCGGCGCACCTCGTCTCCTTTTCGATGATGCCGCCCGTCATCCGGCGCGGGTACGGGATCACCTGGTCTCCGAGCCGTCAGCGCGTCAGTGATGGGGTGGCGGCTGTCACGCGGTGGGTGCTGCCGCTCCTTCCGTCGGCCCTGCGGGACGTGCCCCAGGCGCGTCGCGCGGAGCGTCGGGCGTAGTGCCGGGCGTAGCGCAGGGGCCGCCGGCCGCAGGGTCGCGCGCGGCGCCGGCCGCAGGGTCGCGCGCGGCGCCGGCCGCAGCTTTGGGGGCCGCGCAAAGGGCGCCGGCGCCGCTCCATGCTGAGGCCAAGGCCTAGTTGTCGTTTCTCCTCCAGCACTGATTCTCGACCGTCCCTCGGGTGATCGAGGCCCGGCCGATTGCCGCCCACTCCGCGCCACAGGCCGCGACCGCCGCCCGCATCTGCTCTCATATGTCGGATGGGGGTCGCGTTAGAGACCGTCCATGCCCCGGATCGGCCTCGCGCCGGGTCCGGCCACGCTCAGATCCGCCGCACCCACCACGCCCCATGGCCCGCGGAACGTCTCTAAGGTGACCCGCAGCCGTCATATGAGAGCATCCGACCGCCAGACGTGCCCTACCGCGCACCGCAGCCGACATTTGAGGGGAAACGCCGCTTCGCCCGTATCTGCTCTCATCTGTCGGGTGGGGGTCGCGTTAGAGACCATCCGCGCTCCGGACCCGCCTCGCGCCGGGTCCGGCCACGCTCAGGTCCGCCGCCCCGACCACGCCCAGGGGCCGCGGAACGTCTCTAAGGTGACTGGCAGCCGTCAAATGAGGGCAGCCGGCCGCCACGAGCGCCATACCGCGCACCACAGCCGACATTTGAGGGCCAGCGCAGGAGCAAACGCGCCACACGCGCGCCACAAACGCGTCGCGAACCGCGCCATTAGGGCGCCACACCACGCATCTCAGCCGACAGATGCGGGGGCCGGAGGGCGGCCACCCCCGCCGGTGACGCTGCGACGGCGGCTGGGTATCATGCCGGTGCCCACCCACCGATGCGTCGCCCGGGGGCGCCGCTCGCCCGGCGCCGGAGGAAGCATTGAGCCGATTCGCCAGACTGGCCGTGGCAGCGGCGGTCGCCACCTACGTCCTCATCGCGGTCGGCGGCCTCGTGCGCGCCACGGACTCGGGCCTCGGCTGCCCCGACTGGCCGCTCTGCTTCGGCGAGTGGGTGCCTCCCGCCGAGCTGCATGCCTGGATCGAGCACAGCCATCGGCTCATCGCCGCGCTGGCGGTGGGACCGCTGGTTGGGGCCGTTGGGCTGATCACCGTCTTCAGCGCGCGGCGCAGGGACCGGCCGCTGCTGGTGGCAGCGCTGCTGGCGGGGATCCTGGTGATCGGGCAGGCCAGCCTGGGCGCGCTGGTCGTCATGCGCCAGCTGCCGCGCGAGCTGGTCACCGCCCACCTGGGCATGGCCCTGACGGTGCTGGCCATGACCATCCTGATCGCCGACCGGGCCGCCCGTGGACCGATGCCGGCGCGCCGGGGGCGCATGCCGCTGGCCCTCATCGGGCTCACCGCGGTGGCCGTCTTCGCCCAGATGCTGCTCGGATCCTGGGTCACCGGGCATGACGCCGGCCTGGCCTTTGGCGACTTCCCGCTGATGAACGGCAGCCTGTGGCCCGAGATCACGCTGACCGGACAGGCCATTCAGCTCGCGCACCGGGCCCTGGCGCTGGGGCTGCTGGTGCTGGTGGCCTGGATGGCCCTGGCCGTCTGGCGCGCGACGGGCGCATCGGGCGCATCCGGCGCGACGGGCGGGACGGGCGCAAGGCTGCCGCGCCGCCTGGCCCTGGCCGCCCTGCTGCTGATCACGGTGCAGCTGGGCCTGGGGGCGGCCAACGTCTGGTCGCGGCTGTCGGCCCTCTTCGTCGTCCCGCACCTGGCGGTCGGCGCCGCCCTCTTCGCGACGGTCTTCTGGCTGCTGCTGGCGTCACTGCGCCAGCCGCTCGCCGTCCCGCTTGTGGCGGAGTCGACCCCGGGTGGCGAGGCCGGCGCACGGACCAGCGCGGGCGCGACCATCCGCGCCTACGTGGCGCTCACCAAGCCACGGATCATCGAGCTGCTGCTGGTCACCACCGTCCCGACCATGGTCCTTGCCGAGCGTGGGATCCCCTCCATCTGGCTGATGGCCGCGGTGGTCGTGGGGGGGACAATGGCGGCCGGCGGCGCGAACGCCATCAACCAGTTCGTGGACCGTGACATCGACGACCTGATGCGGCGCACCCGCCACCGGCCCCTGCCGCGCCGCGCGGTGGCGCCGCGCAGCGCGCTCGCCTTCGGCGTGGCGCTCTCGGTCGCCTCGTTCGGCTGGCTGGTGCTGACCGTCAACCTGCTCTCCGCCCTGCTGGCCGCCAGCGCCATCGCCTTCTACGTCTTCGTCTACACCCTCTGGCTGAAGCGCAGCACGCCGCAGAACATCGTGGTCGGCGGCGCGGCGGGCTGCGTCCCGGTGCTGGTCGCCTGGGCCGCGGTGACCGGGGAGGTGGGCATCCCGGCCCTGGTCCTGTTCGCCATCGTCTTCTACTGGACGCCGCCACACTTCTGGGCGCTGGCGCTCCGCTTCAGGGGGGACTACGCCGCCGCGAGCGTCCCCATGCTGCCGGTCGTCCGCGGCGAGGCAGAGACGGCGCGCCAGATCCTGCTCTACTCGCTCCTGCTGGTGGCGGTCAGCCTGCTGCTGCTCCCGGCCGCGCAGATGGGCCTCATCTACCTGCTCGCCGCCGTGCTGCTGGGGGCCGCCTTCGTGTGGTACGCCGTTCGCGTCCTGCGTGACGCGGCCGACGGCGGCGCCGCCATCCGCCTGTTCCGCTACTCGATCAGCTACCTGACGCTGCTGTTCGCGGCCATCGCGCTCGACGCGCTGGTCTTCATGCCGATCGCCTGACACGACGCGGGACGATCGACGGATGCGGATGACCACCCTCCGCCTCACCGGAATCACTCGCGCGGGGTCAGGCTCCCAACGCTGACGCGCGCCTCCTCCGCCCGCCGCCGGGCGGACTCCTCGGCATCCAGCCGCGCGTCAAGGCGGGCGGTGCGCCGGTCCTCGTGGCGCACCCAGCTCGCCACCACGGCTGCCATGGCGACCAGGAAGACGAGGTCCCCGCCGACCCACATCAGGATCCCGCCCAGCGACTGGTCGTCAGCCGCGGGCGGCCCCCAGGCCCGCAGGTTGCTCAGGTAGTGGGGGTAGAGCACCGCCGGGGCGCTCATCAGCGCGACGCCCAGGAACGAGTTCTGGGGCATCGCCAGAAAGAGGTAGAAGAGACGCATCGGGTGAGGGAGGCGCCAGCGTGTTGGGTCCGCCGCCACCACCGGCCACCAGAACAGGAGGGCGGCGCCCAGGAAGGTGGCGTGCTGCAGGTAGTGCAGGGGCGGGCTCTCGAGCGCCTGGTCGTACAGCTCGCTGAAGTGCCATCCCCAGTTAACCGCGGCGAACAGCAACCAGGCGAGCAATGGAAAGGTCAGCGCCGCGACGGCCCGGCTGTGCAGCACCCGGAGCAGCGTGCGACGGACCGATGGCGACGCGGCGCGCAGCGCCAGCGTCGCCGGTGCCCCCAGCAGCAGGAGCGGGGCGGCGACCAGCTCCAGCAGCATGTGCTGGACCATGTGGACGCTGAAGAGGACGCCCTCGTACGCCTCGACCGGCGAGCCGAGCGCCAGCAGGATGGCGCCCAGGCCGGCCAGGAAGGCCACGCCGCGCCAGCGGCGCGGCGGCGTGGCGGGGTGCGCGGCCGTCACGCGGCGAACGGCCCACAGGTAGGC
>JBOGSY010000045.1:0-10229 GCA_050691915.1 Candidatus Limnocylindria bacterium
CGCTGGCGGTGATCGTCGGCAGCGAGGGGAGCGGGATCTCCGGGGCCACGCGCCGGCGCTGCGACCTGCTGGTCAGCTTCCCGATGACCGGAAGGGTGGCGTCGCTGAACGCCGCGACCGCCGGCGCCCTGCTCCTGTTCGAGGTGGTGCGGCAGCGCGGGTCGGGGAAGGGCGTGGCGTAGGCCGCCACCGGCGCGTGCCCCTTGCGCGCCCCTTGCGCGGTCGCCGGTCGCGGCGTTAACTGCGCGGGACGGGGGCCACTGGGTCGGAGGATCCGGGACATGCCACTCTACCTCTCGCGATTCAGCTACACGCCCGAGACCTGGGCGCGGCTGACGAAGAATCCCGAGGATCGCCGCGAGGCGGCGCGCACCTACATCGGGGCCGTCGGCGGCCAGCTGCACGGCTTCTGGTACGGCTTCGGCTAGCACGACGGCTGGACGCTGTGGGAGGCGCCGGACAACGCCTCGATGGCCGCCGTCGCGATCGCCATCGGTGGAGGAGGAGCGCTCAGCTCGTTCGAGACGACCGTGCTCCTGACCGTGGAGGAGACGATGGAGGCACTGCGCAAGGCGGAGGCCATCCGCTACCGGCCGCCCGGAAGCTGATCCTGGCGCAGCCCCGCCGCGGTCGTCTTGCTAGACTCGGAACCGGCGCGCCGACGTAGCTCAACGGTAGAGCAGCGGTTTTGTAAACCGCCGGTTGTGGGTTCGACTCCCTCCGTCGGCTCCAGGCCCGGGCTAGGCCGCCGCCTGCGCCACGCGCGGGCCGCGCGTCAGCCACGCGACCGCCACGCTGCCGATCACGTAGCCGCTGCCCTGGACCACCAGCAGGCCGATGATCGGCAGCACCTCGCCCAGGAACCCGGCGGCCACGGCCCCGATCAGCGATCCCAGGCTTCCGATAGCCGCCATGGCCCCGATCACCCGGCCGCGGTGGCGGTCGGCCGCTAGGGTCTGCTGCAGGGTGGCGATCCCGGCCATCATCGCCGCGCCCGGCACCCCCACGATCACCATCCCGATCAGCGCCGGGCCGATGTACGGGAAGAGCACCGGGTAGGTGAAGAGCACCAGGTCGATCAGCCCGAAGACCAGTGCGCCGCCGATGAGCAGCTTCAGGGGGTTGATCCGAGCGCCCAGCCGACCGATGACCACGGCGCCGGCGAAGCCGCCCATCGCCTGCGTCGAGAGCACCCAGCCGTAGCCTGCCGCGTCCGAGTGGAGGGCATCGGTGACCCATGGCACGAACAGGGTGGCCGTCAGTCCCTCGCCGATCCGGGTCACGATGAAGAAGACGAGCATGGCGCGCAGGACGGGGTGGCGGACGATCACCCCCAGTCCCTCGCGCCACTCCACGGCCAGGCGCCGCCAGGCGGTGGCGGCCTGGTGCTCGAGCGACTCGACCCGCACGGCGCGGGTGTTCGGGGACCGGATGGAGCCGATCAGCGCCGCGGCCAGGACGAACGAGGCGGCGTCGACGATCGTCACGGCCGTGAGCCCCCCGGCGGCCACGATCAGCCCGCCGAGGGCCGGCCCGATCAGGCGGGCCAAGTGGTTGTTCATCCCGTTCAGGGCATTGGCCGTCACCAGGTCGTCCTCCGGGCTCTCCAGCAGGTTCGGCAGGAGAGCGGTCTCGGCCGGGTGGAAGAGCTGCTCCAGGCTGCTGGCCACGACCAGCACCAGGTAGGCGATCCAGATCCCCAGCCCATCCATCGCCAGCAGCGGCAGGATGGCCACGGCCAGGACCAGGTTGATGCCGACCATCAGGCGCCGACGGTCCCACCGGTCCACGAAGACGCCGGCCACCGATCCCAGGGCGACCGATGGCACCAGGTAGGCCAGGACCATGGCGCCGGTGGCCAGGGTCGAGCCCGTCCGGCGGTAGATCTCGAACGGGAGCCCCACGATCAGGATCCAGTCGCCGACCATGGAGATGAATCCGCCAAGCCACAGGCGCGCGAAGTTCGGCTGGCGGAGGATGCGAAGCATCAGCGGATTATCGGGTCGGCTAGGCTGGAGCGATGCACGAGCTGCCCGCCGGCTTCACCACCCGGCCCGTCCGGCCCGGAGCGGATATCCCGGCCCTCCTGGACCTGGCGCAGGTGGCCGCCGTGGCCGAATACGGCGTCGCCGACGTGGACGAGCGGTTGGTGCGCGAGGCCCACAACCTGCCCTCGTTCGCGGTGGAGACCGACTCGCACCTCGTCCTGGACGAGCGGGGTGAAGCGGCGGGCATCGCGGAGTTCTACGACGGCGAGGAGATCCACGTTGCGCCCTACCTGTTCGTGAGGGTGCGCCCCGAGCGGCTGGCGACCACCGTCCCGGACGCGCTGCTGGCCTGGGGGACCGAGCGCGCGGCAGGCAACCTGCATCTCGCTCCCGAGGGTGCGCGGGTGGCCGTGCATACCGATGTGGCGAGCGTCAACCTGCCCATGATCGCCGCCCTGCAGCGCAGCGGCTGGCGGCATGAGCGGACCAGCTGGCGGATGGAGATCGACCTGGAGGCTGCGGCCACGTTGCCCGAGCCAGTCTGGCCGCCGGGGATCCGGGTCCGCTCCGCCGACCTGGAGCGCGATGGGCGTGCGATCCACGCCGCCGAGAACGATGCCTTCAGCGACCACTACGGCTTCGTCCCGCAGCCCTTCGACGAGTGGTGGCACTTCCGGACCCGCTTCCTCCGGGCCGAGCCCGAGCTGTGGATTCTGGCCATGGACGGCGAGGGGATCGCCGGCATGGCGCTCTGCTCGTCGCAGCGTCCCGGGGAGCCGGACCTCGGCTGGGTGAGCACTCTGGGCGTTCGCCGCGCGTGGCGCCGCCGCGGCCTGGCGCTGGCCATCCTGCGCCACGCGTTCCGCGAGCTGGCGGCGCGAGGCAGGCCGCGAGCCGGCCTGGGCGTCGACGCGCAGAACCTGACCGGCGCCACGCGCCTGTACGAGAGGGCCGGCATGCGCGTCGTCCGCGAGTCCCACGAGTACGAGATCGTCATCCGCGATGGGCGCGACCTGCGCACGACCTCCCTGGACCCGGCCCCGCCGGACCCCGGGCCGACGCCACCTTGAGGCGGGGAAGCGGATTGGATATACTCGGGGTCCGATCGGCATTCCACCACGTGCCGGTCGGTTTCCGTGGGTAGGTTGAGCAGGTGGTGAGCTCCGCTGACTGTAGATCAGCCGTCTTTCGACTGTGGGGGTTCGATTCCCTCCCTGCCCACCAAGACCGCACCCATCGGTCCGGCCGCCAAATCTGGGTCATAGATTTACCAAGATAGACCGATGGTTGCCCCGACTCGAGGCATTCCGGCAGAATCCAGGCGCGCCCACGTAGCTCAGTTGGCAGAGCACTTCCTTGGTAAGTACTACCGCCTGAGCGTTGTACCTCTGAGCGTCGTGCGGCTAACGTAATCGGCGCACGTAAGCGGTCAGCACACACGAGCTACGCCTACGACGAGGCCAACAATCTGACCTCGGTCACGGACGCCACGAGCCCTCGTCGAGCGCTGGTTCGCCGAGCTGACGACCAAGAAGATCAAGCGCGGGGCCCACACCAGCGTGCCGAACCTGGAGGGCGACATTCGCGGCTAGATCGCTCGCTGGAACGAGGACGCTCGCCCTACGTGTGGGTCAAGACGGCGGACCAGATCCTCGCATCGCTCGCCCGATATTGGAACGCATCTCGGACTCAGGAGGCTAGACGACGCGCACCCGCCAACCTCAACCCAACAGTACCGGCCTGATCGAACAAAGGTGATCTTGCACCGACCGTGTCCGAGGACTACCGTCATCTTTCGACCGCTGCGACGCGAAGGCAGGGAGGAATGGCGTCGACAGGTTTGCACGGGGCGACGACACGCTTCTCCCCCATGCTGCTCCCGAGGCGGTCGATTCTGGTGCTCGTGGCGGCAGTCGCCGCTGGGGTAGGCATCGGAATTGCGCTTACGGCGCTACCTCATGGTCGGCCAAGCCTTGCCATGGGTCTCATGGCTATTCCCCTCCTCTTACCAGTTGCGGTAGCGAAGACGGCCACCGCCTGCGGCATGAATGCCTTGGGGACTCTCGCGAATCTCGGTCGCCCAGTCGTCTGGCGACTGGGCTCGGCGGCTGTCTACGTCGGGGCGTCAGCCCTTACAGCATCTCTCGTTGGGCTCGCCCTAAGTAGCCTCGGTTCAGTCCTCGGGATATCCGACTTCGCCTGGGCACTGGTACCCGGATCTCTTTACCTCGGCCTTTGGGAACTCGGCGTGATCCACAGGAGGCCTCCCTTCGCGTCACGGTGGCAGGTCCCGCGCCGCTGGGTCCGAAACACACCCTTATCGCCGGCTGTGTGGGGCGTATTCCTCGGTTCAGGACTGGCAACGCAGATGCCTTACCCGAGCTTCTACGCCCTGCTCGCTCTCGTCGCCATCTTGCCAGTTGAGCTCGCGGTTCTCTTGATGGCTGCGTACGGGGTCGCCCGTGCGCTGCCTGGGGTGGGAGCGTCACTGACCTCGAGACTGGCCGGTACGTCGGACTTGGCCCTCATGGTCAGATTCCGGCTAATGGGCCATCTGTCGAGCGGCGTCGGTTGCCTCGTCTTCTCAGGTGGACTGGTTCCGGCGCTAATGCTGCGATGAATGGCGAAACACTCGTCACACTTGTTGCGGTGCTTCTCGGAGTACTTCTCCTGTTTAGCGGTGTGGGGAAACTGGTCGACCGATCCGGGTTCTGGGCAGCCTTGTCACGCACCTACGGCTTCTCAGACCGCATGGCTACTCGCGTGGCCTTCATGGTTCCAGTAAGTGAGGTTGTCGTCGCTGTGGCGCTCCTCAGTCCATACCGGGCAGCCGGGCTGGTGACTGCGACAGTTCTTCTTGGCAGCGTGGCCACTGTCACCCTGCGTGCCTGGCTTCGGGGCGCCGCGGGCGATTGTGGGTGCTTCGGTAGACTTCGGCGAGAGACGTTCTCCGCGCGGACGGTTATGCGTGCAATGTCTCTATTTGGCGTTGCTCTCTTCGCCATTGCCACGGAATTCGGGTGGCCCGAACCCTCGCTTCCTGCCACTCGCCTAGACCAGACTCTCGCGTTGGGGCTCGCCGTTTCTGGAGCCGTGCTCGCGGCAGCCCTGATCGGAGCAGCGTTAATGATCATCCCCGCAGTGCTGCGTGGAACCTGAGCATGGATCTGTTTGTCCTCAGCTATCTCGTCCTCTGGCTTGTGGTGGTCGTGGAGGCGGCTGCCCTGCTCCTAGTGCTGCGGACCTTCGGCTCCTTCTACCTAAGCACAGCGTCTGGCGTGAGTCGCGACGGCATTCCGATTGGCGCACTCGCGCCGGACTTCGAACTGCCAGCGCTGGACGGCACCCGCTTTGGCCTGCGATCACTCCGCGGTCGGTGGCTCGTGCTTTTCTTCGCTGACCCGATGTGCCAGGAGTGCTACGTCCTGCTCGATGCCCTTAATCGCTTACAGACCCAGCTCGGTAAAACCGGCTCCCTCGTTTTCATGTTCCGCGGCGAGTTAGAGGATGCTCGCGCGTTTCCGGCGCTGGCCAAAGCCTCCATCCCCGTGATCCCGATCGGTCGCCGAGGTCTGATCGAAAGGTACCGGGTCCGCGTGAGCCCATTCGTTCAGATCGTTGATCCGCAGGGCATCGTCCGGGCGAAGGGTGTCGCACGGCACACGGATAGCATCGCTCACCTCCTAAGTGATGCAGGCCTCGACCACAAAGTCACGAAGGGGCATCGGCACGAAAGGCGGCGAATAGAGAATCCAGGAATGGCAGGGGGTGGAGAATGACACAGGATCGGGGGCGGCTAGGCATCGAAGGGCTGGCGCGGCTCGTCGATCGCCGCACGCTGCTCAAGCGGGCATTCAGACTGGGATTCGCCGGTGCTCTAGGTGCCGCACTCGGATCCATCGACTTGGCTCGCACGTACGCAAACAAGCAGAACTGCAAGGCGTGTGACTACCCACCTTTCGGGCCGGGCGGCGTTTCGTGCAATAGCCTAGGCTACTCGTGTCCGACCTGGGGTGGTTGCCCATCGGGCTGCAAAGTCTGCCTTTACCCCGGTGGATCCTGCCCAGAGCACTGTGGCTACGACGATGGGTGGTGGTGGGTCTGGGGCTGCGGACCCAATGGAATGGGTGCCGTGAAGTGCTACGACTGCCAGTGCCCATCGTCATCGACTGGCTGCAACGGACTCTGCGGCTGCAGGAGTGCGTGTTTCTGCTGCCAGTGCACAACGCCCCAGCAGCTTGCCCAAGAGATCATGCGCCCTTCCAGTTCGTCAGCTGCCTGAGAGGTGCCTCTTGAGAGGTGTCTCTTGCCGGGGTGGCCACGATTCTCGGGAACGGCCCGGCCCCCAGCGGCATCTGTAGGACATGACTGAAGCTGTCGGGCTGACGAGTCCGCGCTTGGTGGCCGCCGCCGTTCGCGGTGACGTCGAGGCCTTTGCCGCGATCATGGCGGAGCACGACAACGACATGATCCGCGTCGCGATGGTCATCTGTGGCGACCAGGAACTCGCCCGGGACGCTGTCCAGGCAGCGTGGCACATCGCGTGGCAGCGTTTAGGGTCGCTCCGCGACGCGGATAAGCTCCGGGCGTGGCTGATGTCGATCGCTGCTAACGAAGCGCGGCAATCGATACGGGCCACACTGCGGCGCCAGAAGCGCGAAGTCCAGTCAACGTTCTTCTCACCGACGTCGTCGACCGATCCCGCGCACACGATTGAGCGTCTCGACTTGGCCGACCTGCTCCAGCGATTGACTCCTCCAGAGAGACAGCTGCTCGCTCTGCGGTACGCCGCGGGTCTCAACTCAGCCGAGATCGCCCGAATCACACGGACCACGTCATCAGCGATCCGCGGTCGTATCGCGCGCCTATGTGAGCGGTTGCGTAAGGAGATGGAGAAATGACTGAGCCAGTGACTGGCTTTGAGCAGCGGCTCGCAGTGGAGGTGCGCAAATACACGGATTCCGCAATCCGAGAGCGTGACTGGCGGGCAGCCGCGGACGAGATAATGCGGAGCAGCCGAGCAAGGCGGTTCGGGTGGTCAGGAGCTGTCGCGATGTCAGTCACTGCAGCCGTGGCGGCCGCTGTGACCGTCGCGATCGTCGCGAGCAGCGGACCCTTGGCCGACCGGCAGGGTGGCGGTCCGGTCAATGCGTCCGAGGCTGCTGAGCGACTGTTTGAAGTCACGAAGACATGTGAGACTGAAGACTTCGCAGACCAATTCCATCTTGCTGTCCAGATCCCCGAGTCGTGGTGGGCGAATCCGCGGATTGGCGAGGATCCGATCGGGGACGTTTCTGCCTGTGTGTGGTTTGCGCCGGCCATGGTCGCTATCCCGCAGCAACTGACAGAGCGGCCGGACGGCGTCGCAATTACGTTTGGAACTGTTGGTGGGCCCCCGGAGATCAGTTCAGGCGCCATTTCCCAAACGGTCCTGACCGTCGCGGGCCGACAGGCGGTTCGAGTTGAGGAGGAGACCAGCAACGGCATTCGACTGGCCTTCTGGATCCCCCTGGACGGGCATGGATCCCTGATCGCATCCACGTCGACACTCGACGCCGGGGACTTCGAGCTCAACAAGGCAGTACTCGATCGGATGATGGCAACCCTGACCGTGTCTCCTCGCTGAGGCTCGCCCAGGCTCAGCTTGCCTCCGATGATTTTGGAAGTCCGGCTGCGTGCCTTGTGATGGACGTCGGAGCCGAGCTAGGGATCGACGTGAGTGAGGAGCGAAGGGCTGCCGACAGGGTACCCTGCCGGCCCTTCGCGTATGAATCACGTTAGTGATGTCGGCTTTCGGCACTGTCCGTCGCTGAGCACGATCCCCGGTCGCGTTGGGCACAGCGATCGGCGTTTTGGGCGGTATCGCGGTCGGCCTACCCGTCGCGATCGCGATGCCCGCGAGCGGTCATTACCTGCCTATGGTCGTCCTCGTCGGCGTCGTAGCGTGCGCCGTTGGACTCGGTCAGGCCATCGCCCTCACGGACGGCATCGCGCGTCGCAACCTGCCAATCGCGATCCACGTTGCGGCGTCGGGGGTAGGCACCATGCTCGGCGCAGTGGCCGCGCTGTGGGTGGGGACCTACATCATCGACGCGGACTTTACGTCCGTGACGTCCGTGCCCCGCGCCACCGTGACGAGCCGGCGAGGCAGGCGCAGCCCGATCCGCACCGCGCCGCCCCGCCGCGCTCGTCCAGGCGCCCGCCACCGCTGATCGAGCGCCGGCTCAATATGCCACGCGGCACGTGGCGACCGCATACTTTCGCTGGGGGACGAGCCCAGAGCTGAGCGTGGTCGCGCGGCGTGAGACCGCTTACGGCGGGAGTATCGGCGGTCGCTCATCTGGCATCCCCGTAGCTCTCGGCCTAGCGCAGCCGCGGCCGCGGCGCCCCCTTGCGGTGCTGGCGCATGCGCTCATCCACCGCGCCCCTGAGGGCACCGTTGGCCACCAGCAGCCGCTCCTCGAGCTTCTCCAGCGCCTCCGCCGCTGCCGCCTTGTGTCCGCCGGCGGCCTTGGCTCGAGCGAGCCGCACGCCGACGAGCTCCGGCCCCGGATCCAAGCCGGCGCGCCTGAGCAGCGCCTTGCCCCACGCGCTGC
Source organism: Candidatus Limnocylindria bacterium (assembly GCA_050691915.1). Lineage (GTDB taxonomy): Bacteria > Chloroflexota > Limnocylindria > QHBO01 > QHBO01 > JBOGSY01. Next base: position 8,585 of record JBOGSY010000045.1, read on the forward strand.
GCAGGGCGTGGGCGCGGGCGTCGCTGGAGCCGGCCAGCTCGATGATCTCGCGCGGGTCGAGGCGCTCGCCGTCGCCGCCGGCGGCCTCGAGGTCCTGGCGCGCCAGGGCCTGCTCGGCGGCGCTGACCTGGCCGATTCGGGTCAGGACGCCGAGCGCCTCCACGGTGGCCGGGATGGCGGCGTCGAACTTGCGGAGGGCGCGTTGCGCAGTGCTCTCGAAGCGCTCGGCCTCCGCGCGCCAGGCGCGCTCGCGCTCCTCCGCCGGCAACTCGGCGGCGCGGCCCGGGAAGTCGCGCTCTCGCCCGATCGAGGTCCGAATCGCCTGGTCGGCTTCCTGGAAGGCGGTGCGCAGCTCGCCGGCGCTGCGCTCGACGACGCCGGGCAGGCCGTAAATGGCCTGGAGGTGCTGAGTGACGCGTTGATTCGCGTCGGCCAGGTGGGCGAGCGCGATGTCCTGGATGGTGTCGGAGCTGTCGGTCGGCATCGGGTTCTCCTTCGGCGGATTCCTCATGGGTGGTGGAGACGACGGGTCGTGGCGGCCAGGGCATCGGCGATCGCCAGGCGGCGTGCGGCCGCGGCTCGGACGTGCGGCGCGCTCCCGCCGTGCGTCCGGCACACGAAACCGCCGCGGATCCGCGGAGCTCGGCACGGCCGGCCGCCGCGCTGCGAGCTGTGGCCGCGGCAGCCGGGGTTGCCGTTCACGTCGACGTGCTCCTGGCCGCAACGCTCGCAGATCTCGGCGGTCCGGATCTCGGTCCGGATGCGTGGCCGGCGAGTCATACCACCGCCTCGATCGAAGATTGGGCGGGGAGCTGCTCGAGCAGATGCGGCCAGATAATCACGCTGGCCGCTCCAGGCTGTTGACGGCGCCGGCGAGGCCCTGCTCCGCGAGCTGTTGTCGGACCCGGCGCCGCGCTGCCGCTGCAGCCGCGCGCTCGTCACGATCACCCATGGGTCGGCCAGCCGAAGGGTCGCTCTCTTCGATCGAAGATCGGGGGGCTCTTCGCGCCCGCGGGCGCGATGGAGACTCCCTTGAAGCTTCCCTATGACGGTTCACTGACCGTTCGGGTCGGACGGCTCCGACGGTCACCCCGCGAGGACTCCGACCCTCCCCGCGAGGACTCCGACCCTCCCCGTCGGAAAACTCGCCGGGCGCGGGGTCGGACGGCTCCGACGGTGCGAGCGCTCCGACGGTGCGAGCGCTCCGACCGGCGCGAACGGTGTACCGGCAGCTCCGCTCGCCGGCGGATCGGTTCGGCTGGCGGCGCGTGATGAGACCAAGCAGCTCCAGCTCGCGCAGCAGCTCGATCGTGCGCCGGCGCGACCTGCGGATCCTGCTGCGAAGCGTGGCGAGCGACGGGTAGCACTCGCCGCCATCGTCCGCTTCTTCTCACGGCGGGCCCGGACGCTGGCCAGCGCGACGCGCGTCATCTCGGCCTTGAGGCGATGCTCGGTCAGGCGCTCGAGCTCGGCCGCCACCAGTTGCTCGAGATCCTCGCCCGCGGCGACGGGATGATCGCGCCGCACGCGGCGCTCGACCTCGTCGCCGTACTCCTTGCGCACCGCCGCGGCGAAGCGGGCCAGGCGCGCATCGCGCGCCGGCGCCGTCCGCGCGGCGCGGTCGAGGGTCCGGGACCAGCTGACG
>JBOGSY010000046.1:0-10185 GCA_050691915.1 Candidatus Limnocylindria bacterium
CAGGAAGACGGGGCCGCTCCAGCCCTCGCGCATGGCGGCGGCCAGGATGACCGCCGTGTACTCCGCCGGCCGCTGGTCGGTGTACGCCATCTCCGACTTGGCGATCTCGAAGATCACCGCGCCGACTTCGCGCTCGATGGCCGCGGCAAAGGCCTGGCGGGCGGTCAGGTAGGCCGAGGCGCGGACGTTGATGGCCGGGACCGTGAAAGCGGCGGGGCCCAGCTCGCCGCGGCCGCGGGCCAGGTGCAGCTGATGGATGCTGGCCGATCCGCAGCCGAGCGCCTGTGACGCGCTCCAGATCACCCAGCGCGCCGCGTCGCGCAGGTACCGGTCCGGGTCGAAGACGGCATCGAAGACGAACCCGTCCAGGGCCTCGTGGCGGAATCGCGCCCGGTCATCCACCTCCAGCCGGTCGCCGCTGATCCGCGCGATCCCCTCCAGCCGGGCGACCAGCGCTCCGGCAGCGTCAGACGTCATCGCCGTCCATGCTAGCGGAGGGCGGATGCCAGCGTGAAAGCCAGCAGGAGGGCGGCCGGCAGGCCGAGTGCCGCCGCCAGCAGGTACCAGTCGCGGGCGGCCCGCCCATCGGCCACGCCACGCCGCCGCAGGCCGCCGGTCCAGGCCAGGACGCCGCTCAGGCCGGTGACATACAGCGCCGCGCCAAGCAGCAGGACCCCGATCGCGAACGGGCGCACGTCATCGCACGAGCCGAAGGCCAGCGGCCCGCCGGGCGGGCAGCCGCTGCTCAGCTCCAGCACCACCAGCACCCCGGCGCCCAGCAGGACCAGCGCGGACCAGGCCAGGTGGGCGAGGAGCGCCCGCGAGATGGCGGCCGCCCTCAGGCGCCGGTGCCGGTCGACAGCAGCGCGGCGGAGGTCGAGGCGGCCTGCGCCTCGCGGCGGGTGACGCGGCGGTACTCGAGCCAGAGGTAGACCGTGGCCATGGCCCCGAAGCCGGCCGCCACCGCGCCCAGCACCAGCGCCTGGAACGGGAAGATGGGCGGGATGAGCGACCCGCCGCCCAGGTTGAAGACCATGAACGGGATGAGGACCAGGACGGTGAGCAGGTACTGGCCGAAGTCCAGGTAACGGATCAGCGACCAGAAGAAGCCGCGCCGGCCGCGCGCCGCCTGGGTCCAGACCGCGAGCACGATGAGGGCGGTGAAGTTGCCGCCGCCGACAAGGTTGGCGACCAGGAAGCCCACGTCCTTGCTGAAGTCCAGGACGTAGAGGGTGACCGCGTAGTACACGTAGTTGGGGATGTAGAAGAGCAGGAAGTAGATGAACAGGAAGAGGGGCACGCCCTTGAGCACCGCCACCAGCCAGGTCTCGTAGCCGTACAGCAGCCAGCTCATGAAGTCGTCCACGTCGCGGACGAGGCGCAGGATCGGGCCGCGGCGGGGCGGCGGAAGGTAGGTCATGGCGCTACGGCCCCTGGTCCAGCAGGAAGGTGATCAGGGCGGTGAGCGCGGATTCGCTGAGCTGGCCTTCCGGGTGCGGCGGCATGCCGGTGGACTGGCCGCCGTTGTAGTTCGCCGCCGAGTCGCGGATCCACAGCTCCAGCATCATCCGCGGGTCCTCCTCGTAGTCGGCGATGAGCTTGTCCTCGTCGCTGATCGGCTCAGGAAGGTCCGCGCCGGTGACCGGCTCGAGGCCGATGGTCAGGAGGGACGGTGCGATGTCCGTTCCGGCCAGGTCGGCGCCGTGGCAGCCGGCGCAGCCGGCCGAGGCGTAGACCTCCTGCCCCGCCTCGACCGTGTCCGGAACGTCCTCCGGCGGCTGCGCACCGGTCTCCTCGGCCCAGCTCTCGACCAGGGCGGTGAGCGCGTCGATCTGCTCCACGGTGAGCGGTCCACCCACCTCCGTGCTCCAGGCCGGCATGGGCGAGTTGACGTTGCCGGAGACCACCACGCCACCGTAGCGGATCACCAGGTTCACGTAATGCGAGTTGGCGCGCAGCTTCTCGTACAGCGCCCGGCTGTGCAGGTTGGGCGCCATCCGGCCGGTGTCGCCCACCTCGCCGCCGGTCCCGTCCGCCCCGTGGCACTGGGCGCAGTTGGCGGTCGCCGGCACCTCGGCGGTGGGGGGTCCGAACACCTCCTCGCCGTAGACCATCAGCTCGGCCTGGATCTCCTCGTAGCGCGCGTCGCGGCGCTGGACATCGGTCAGCCAGTAGACGGCGGTGAACAGGGCGAAGCCCAGGATCAGGAACACGCCCAGCGTCTTGGCCCGCATCGGCTCAGCCGGCGCAGTGGGGCATCTCGGTCGGCCCCCGCGTGTCGAAGGTCTCGGTCCCGATGGGCGGGCCGTCCTCCAGCTCGCCCGAGTTGACGTAGTAGATCCCGTTCTCGACCTCGAGCGTGAAGCGGTCCATCCCGCGCGGGGCCGGCCCGTCGCGCTTCTCGCCCAGGACGGTGTACTTGCTGCCGTGGCACAGGCACTCGAACCACTGGCTCTGGTCGCACAGCTGCGGAACCTGGCAGCCGAGGTGCGGGCACTTGCGGTAGAGGGCCAGCACGGAGCGGTCCGTGGCCGGGATGTCCACGGCCACCTCGGTTCCGGGATCGGGGACCGGCTGGCCTGGGGTCCCCCCGCCCTCCACCCGCGCCTTGGCGGCCGGGACGTTCACGATGAAGATCCTGGACTGGAAGATGTACGGCAGCCCGTTGACCCACTCCGCCTGCTGGAGCGCGATGTCTGCGGCGCTGCCGACCGCCAGGCGGCCACCCAGCCCCTCGCGGACGTTCGGCCACAGGAAGTTCACGGTACCGGCCAGGAACTCGAGCGACAGGATGCCCACCCCCACGCCCAGCACCCGGCGCATGAAGGTGCGGCGGGTCATCTCGCCGATGGGCGGGCCCTGGATCTCGCCGTAGGTCGGATGGCTGCTCATAGCGTGAAGAAGAGTCCGTCCCAGGGCCAGACCCAGTTCCAGCCGGGGCCACGGAAGAAGGAGCCGATGAAGGTCACCAGCAGGCCGCCCACCATCAGGCACATGAAGAAGACCCAGGCCAGCTTGCGGTCGCGCGCGGCCTTGTAGGGCGAGCGGTCGATGTAGGCGATCACCATCAGGCCGATGAAGTAGAGCGGCGGGAAGAGGACCCCGACCACCGTGGCGTTGAAGTAGGAGAGCATCTCCTGGAGCCCCAGGAAGTACCACGGCGCCTTGGCAACGTGAGGGGTGTTGCCGGCGTTGGCCATCTCCTCCAGGGGGGCCTGGATGAAGAAGGAAGTGATCACCAGCAGGCCGGTGATCAGCATGGTCATCAGGAACTCGGCGCGCAGCAGGTGCGGCCAGGTCAGGACGGTCTCGTCCGGCCGCTTGTCGACCCGGACCATGGATTCCTGCTTGACGTAGGCCAGCAGCCGGAATCGCTCGGTGCCGGGCACGCCGGGCGGGCCGGGCAGCTTGGGACCGGCACCCCGCTCGATGACCGGCACCTGCGGCGCCTGGGTCGGGGCGTTCTTGTCGGCGGTGGCGTTCGGCCGCTTCTCGATGGTCATGGATCCAACCTCAGCCTACACCGGGCCCGAGATGCCGCCGTCCTTCCGGATCCTCCAGAAGTGGACGATCATCAGCAGGGCGGCGATGAGGGGGAAGGCGATCACGTGCATGACGTAGAAGCGGATCAGCGTCTCCTGGCCGACCTCGATCCCGCCCAGCAGGATGAAGCTCGACTCGGTGGAGAGCAGCGGCGCGTAGGTGGCCATCTGGGTGCCGACCGTGATGGCCCAGAAGGCGATCTGGTCCCAGGGCAGCAGGTAGCCGGTGAAGCTCAGCCACAGGGTGGAGAACAGCAGCAGCACGCCGATGGCCCAGTTGAACTCGCGCGGCGGCTTGTAGGCGCCGTGGTAGAAGACGCGGATCATGTGCAGGAAGACGGTCAGCACCATCAGGTGCGCCGCCCAGCGGTGCATGTTGCGGATCAGCGACCCGAAGGCGACCGAGTTCTCGATGGTCTGGATGTCCTGGAAGGCGCGGCTGATGGACGGGACGTAGAAGAACATCAGGTACACGCCGGTCACGGTCAGGGCCAGGAACAGGAAGAAGCTGATGCCGCCAAGGCAGAAGGTGTAGGTGTAGCGGACGGCGTGCTTCTTGACCCGCACCGGGTGCAGGTGCAGGAACACGTTGTTCATGACCGCCAGCGCGCGGGTGCGGCTGGTGGTGGGATACGGCTGGCGGAAGAGGCTGCGCCAGACCGCCGACTCCTTGACCAGGCGGACCAGGAAGCTCATCGGTCCACCGCCGCGCCGGCCTGCTGCCCGATCTGGCCCAGGACGTTGTCCTTGTAGCTCTCCAAGAGCACCTTCCCGTCAGGCGTGAACCGCTCCAGCTCCAGGCGGTCCATGGTGATGCAGTTGGTGGGGCACCGCTCGACGCAGAGGTTGCAGCGGATGCAGCGCTCCTCGTCGATGATCATCGCAATCCCGCGCGGCCACGACTGGAAGAGGTCGACCTCCGGGTCGTCGCCGCCGACCTGCGCCTTGTCCACCATGTAGATCACGCCCTCGGGGCAGACGTCGGCGCAGAGCCCGCACAGGATACAGCGGGGGCCGTCGATGTTGATGTTGTGGTTGCACTGCAGGCAGCGCTGGCCCTCCGCGATGGCGCCGCGGGTGTCGTAGCCCACCTCCACCAGGCTGGTGAAGTCGCGGCGCAGCTCCGGCGGCGCCATGGGGATGTGCTGCCGCTGGATGGCCTCGTAGTCCTGCGGCATGTCGTGGTCCAGGGCCTGGGTGATGACCGCCCGGTTGATGACCGGCAGCTCGGTCAGCTCGTCGCCGCGGACGCCCGCCAGCCAGCGGTCCACCGCGCGCGCCGTGCTGCGACCGCGCCCGGCGGCCTCGATGATGGTGGCCGGGCCGGTCACGAAGTCGCCGCAGGCGAAGATGCCGTCCACGCTGGTGGCGAAGGTGTCCGGGTTGGTGACCACGTAACCGCGGTTGAGGTCGAACTTCAGCGCGTTGTAGCGGGTCCCGTCGGGCCGGGTGGGCGTGGTTCCGTTCAGCGGCGGGGTGCGCCACGAGGAGACGGACCCGCCGTCCACCGGGTTGCGGGTATCGGTCACCCCGAGGTGGCGGTTGAGCCTTGCCCCGTACTCGCCCAGGACGTTGTTGTCGGACGCCTGGCTGGTGCAGGGGATGACCATGTCGCAGGGGATCGTGAACTCGCTGCCGGGGATCGGCTCCGCGCTGCGCCGGCCGGAGGCGTCCGGCGGCCCCAGCCGCGTGCGCTGGAAGGTGATGCCGGTCACCCTGCCGCCCTCGTCGCCGGTGACCTCCACCGGGGAGGCGAAGAACTCGAACTGCACCCCCTCGAAGCGGGTCTCGTGCTGCTCCTCCTCGTCCACCACCATCTCGTCCGGCCCGCGCCGGTAGACGATGGTGGAGGTCCGGGCCCCGATCCGCAGCGCGGTGCGGCTGGAGTCCATGGCTGTGTAGCCGCCGCCCACCACCACCACGTGCTTGCCGACCCACTGCTCCTCGCCCAGGTTGGCGCGCTTCAGGAAGTCGACGCCGTAGATCACGCCGTCCAGCTCCTCGCCGGGGACGTTCATGGCGACCGGGTACATGCAGCCGGTGGCGACCACCACCGCGTCGTGGCGCTCGCGCAGCTGGTCGATGGTGATGTCGCGGCCGATCTCCACGTTGTAGTGGAACTCGACGCCGTGCTTGGCGACCCAGTTGACGTCCAGCTCGATCACATCGCGCGGCAGCCGGAAGGCCGGCACGCCGATCAGGGTCGTCCCGCCGCCGCTTGGAAGGGCCTCGTAGACGTGGACGTCGTGGCCGTAGGTCGCCAGCTCCTTGGCGACCGACAGCCCGGCCGGCCCGGCGCCGATCACCGCCACGCTCTTGCCGCTGGCGGGACCGATGGCGATGTTGTCTGGCATGTTGTTGGCGTAGTGCCAGTCGACCAGGAACCGCTTCATGGCCCGGATGGCGAGCGGCTTGTCGATGTCCGCCCGGCGGCACGCCTTCTCGCACGGGGCCGAGCAGACGTAGCCGCAGATGGCGGCGACCGGGTTCGGGTCGCGGGCCAGGATGTAGCCCTCTTCGAAGCGACCCTCGGCGGCCAGCATCAGGTAGCCCCGGCAATTGGTGTTGACCGGGCAACCTTCCTGGCACTCGATATTGCACTGGAGCCAGTCGACGCCGACCTCGGCGGTCTGGAACCTCAGCGGGATCGCGTTCTCACTGATCACGGGCGTGGTAGCACGGCGGGTTCCCACACGAACTCGAAGGGGCGAAGCAGCGGCTGACCGATGCTACCCGTCGCGTGAGCGTGGTGTCAAAGCACGATGCCCCGGCGTCATGCCGCCCGGCGTCAGATTGAACGGCTTTCGCCAGCAGGTGGCGCGGTATCGACCACGATCAGACGGCGCGGCGACGCGCAAGGCGTTACATCCGACCGTTTTCGTCAGCAGGTGGCGGTATCGGCCACGATCTGAGGGGGCGGGGCCCCGGGAGGCCCGCTTCTTGGATGGATGTGGTCACCCACTGGCGATTCCGCCACGAAACGGGCCGTACCGGCGATATCTTGGTCGATACCGCCACCAGGTGACCGAATGTGCCGGATGCGGGTTCGAGCCCCGCGGGTCGAGGCGGGGTGACCGGCGGGCGGCAGGCTTGGCGGAGGCTGCGCGCCGTCGACCGGCCGCTCCACACCCCTACTGCCCCGCGAAGTAGGTGGCCATCACCCGCCGCACCAGCGGCGCGGCATCCGAGCCGCCGGTCGCCAGCGGGACGCGAACCAGCACGGTGGCCACGCTGATCTCCGGGGCATCGGCCGGCGCGATGGCTGGGAACCAGGCGTTCGGGTTCGGGCCGCCCGTCTCGGCCGTCCCGCTCTTGCCAGCGACCGGGATGCCGAAGCCCAGGAAGGGGCCGTAGGCCGTGCCGTACGAGTAGTTGACCACGGCCTGCATGGAGTCGACGACGTAGGCCAGCTGCTCGTCGGGGATGCTGATCTCACGCCGGGCGGTGGGCTCGACCCGCTCGACCACCTCACCGTCCGGCAGGCGGGCCTCGGTCACGATGCGCGGTACCCACAGGGTGCCCCCGTTGCCGATGGCGGCGTAGGCGTTGGCCAGCTGGAGCGGCGTGCCCAGGTAGTCGCCCTGCCCGATCGAGAGCTGGATCTGGTCGAAGGCGCCATACGGGCTGTAGCCGCCGTGCCAGCGCTTGGCGGCCTCGAAGTAGTCGTGATCGGGCAGGATGCCGGACTCCTCGACCACGTACTTGATGCCCGTGAACTCGCCGAAGCCGAACTCGCGCACGACGTCGGTCAGCGCCCGCTGGTCGTGGTCGTAGACCAGGATCGAGAGTGGCATGTAAGTCGTGTTGCAGCTGAAGGCCATGGCCTGCAGCAGGTCGACCGTGCCGGGCAGCCGGTGCTCCAGGTAGTTGCGGAATGTGAACCCGGAGAAGGTCCAGGTCCCGTTGCAGGTCATCCTGGTGCCCGGCCCGGCCACGCCGGTCTTGAGCGCGGCGGCCAGGGTGAAGACCTTGAACGACGAGCCGGCCGGGTAGGCCCCGACGGTGGCGTGGTTGGCGCGCGCGCTGACGCCGGGCGCGTTCAGCGGCTGGCCGGCCAGGGTGGTGCCGATGGTCATGGCGTTCGGGTTGAAGAGCGGGGCCGATGCCAGCGCCCAGACGTCGCCGCTCAGCGGGTCGATGACGGCGGTGCCCGCTTCCGCATAGCCGGCGATGGCGGCCTGGGCCGTGGCCTGGATCGCCGGCCGCAGGGTGGTCAGCACGTCGGCACCCGGCACCATCGGTCGCTCGAGGACCGGGACCGGGTCGCCGGTCTCCGGGACGGCCAGCAGCGTGAACCCGGGGGAACCCCGGAGCAGCTCGTCGGCGCCGTGCTCGAGCCCGCTGCGGCCGACCAGGTCCCCTTCGACCCACCCCTGCCGGCCGCGGGCTGCGAGGTCGTCGGCCGTGGCCGGGGTGGCGTAGCCGACGGTCTGCCCCGCCAGCCACTCCTGCGGGTAGACCCTGATCCCGTCCGCGCGCGTCTGGGCCAGCACGGTTCCGTCCTGGGCCAGGATCCTGCCCCGGGGCGGCGCCTGTCGGGTCAGCTCCAGCGTCGCGGCCTGGCCCAGCTCCGGGAAGAGGATCTCCGGCTCCCAGCGGACCTGCCAGCCATCGGTTCCGCCGACGAGCACCAGCTCCCGCTCCAGGGCCACCTCGCCGAAGAGGTCGGAGCTGAACTGGAGCTCCACCGGCACCATCAGGGCCGGGACCGGACCGTCCAGCGGCGTATCCGGCGGCACGGGACTGGGCTCGGGCGACGGCGACGCGGGGGTGGGCGTGGGCTCGCCGGCGCTCGCCGTGGGGAGCGGGGTCGGCGGCGGAGCCGGCTGGTCGGGGGGCCGGGCCTGGGGCGGTAGGGTGATCTGGACCGCCTCGCCCACCTCCCAGTTCATGCCCCGCACCGCGGCCAGCTCGTGGAAGCGGGCCAGCAGGCTGGCGAACGCCTCGAACGGGTAGCGCTCCTGGTCCGCGCCGGCAATCATCTCGTGCGCCCGTTCCCAGCGGTGCCCACGCCAGGCGGAGAGGAAGGTCCGTACCGTCGCCTCGACCTCATCCGGTCGCGGCGTGGGCGCCGGGGTCGGATACGGCGTCGGGTCAGGCGCGGGCGCGGCGCAGGCCGTGACAGCCAGCGCGCAGAGCAGCGTGGCGGCGAGCGGCCGGATCCCCCGCATCGGTCTCACCGTGCCAGCATCACCCGCCGGAACCCCTCCGCGGCCTGGTAGCCCGTGCGCTCGCCGAGCTCCTCGGCCCGGCGGCGCAGCCACTTCGCGGTCTCCGGAAAGTCGTGGAACTGGCTGGCGTGGTGCGCCAGGGCGGCCAGCTTGCGCTCGATGGTCGAGCCGATGTCCACGATCTGGTTCGCCTCGTTGGTGCTCCACAGGAAGAGCTCGGCCACCTTCCACGGCTGGAGGCCGGCGTCAAGGTGATGCCGGAAGTTGAGGGGATCGCGGGCGGTCGGGTAGACGGCGTCGACGGTGACCACCCCGACCGCTCGATGGTCGGGATGGTTGACCCACTCGTTGTTCACGAACAGCACCGTCGGATCGTGCGTCATCACCACCTCCGGCCGGAAGGCGCGGATGGCGTAGGTCACCCGCTCGCGGAGTCGAAGGCTGGGCTCCAGCTGGCCGTCCGGCTCATCCAGGAAGTCGACGCTGGTTACGCCGATCTCGGCAGCGGCGGCGCGCTGCTCGCGCTCCCGCTCGGCCGCCAGCGCCGCGGGGTCGGCGGACGGGTCATCGCTCCCTTTGTCACCCCTGGTCATCAGCAGGTAACTCACCTCGGCCCCCTCCGTCACCCAGCGCGCGACGGTGCCGGCGGCGCCGAACTCGATGTCGTCCGGGTGCGCCGCCACGACCAGGATGCGCTCGGGGCTGGGCAGTCGGTCGTCTGGCATGGATGGGCTCTTCGGGTCCGGGCTGGGTGCGCGCCATCCTAGCGGAGAGCGAACGGGGCGTCTGCGTGGTCAGGCGGGGCGGGACTCGGTCGCGGCAGCCACCCGGGTTTGGGGGCCGGCCTCGGAATCGGCTGGAGTCGGGTCCCCGGCCGCGGCTGCCACGCGCCCCGGCAGCCGAACGATGGCGTCCCGCGGCCGGGCCAGGGCCTCCTCTGCCCAGGCGACCACGTCGTCGTCGTGAGAGAAGAGCACGATCTGCCGCCCGGCCGACAGCCGGTGGAGGACGCCCAGCAGCTCTCGCTTGCGCTCCGGGTCCGCCTGGACGGTGACCTCGTCCAGCAGCAGCGGAGCCGTCTCGCCGGTGGTGACCAGGTGCTCCGCCATGGCGACGCGAAGGAGCAGGTAGATCTGCTCGCGAGTGCCCTCCGACAGCAGGCGCGCCTGGCGCCAGGTCCCGGTGCCTGCCTCCTTGACGCTCACCGACAGGTCGGCCGGATCCACGCTGACCTCGCGGTAGGCACCCCGGCAGACGACCGGCAGCCACCTCCCCACCGCATCGGCCAGGACCGGCGCCAGGCTGCGGTGCACCCGCTCCTCGGCCGCGCGCAGCAGGCCCAGGGTCTGGTCCACCGTGGCGGCCAGCTCCGTCACCCGGCCCAGCTCTTCGGCGGCGGCGGTGCAGGCTTCCTCCGCCTCGGCCACGTCCGGCAGCGCCTCGCGGCGTGCGGCCAGGTTGCCGCCCAGCCC
>JBOGSY010000047.1:0-10180 GCA_050691915.1 Candidatus Limnocylindria bacterium
GCACCCGCATCAGCGCCTCGTCACCGCTGCGGGCGGTGACCACCCCGAAGCCGGCCGCCTCCAGGTAGTCGGCGACGAGCCGAACGATCTTCGGCTCGTCGTCAACGATCAGGATGCGGGCCATGGGTTGCAGATGGTACGGCCGCCCGAGCCGTCAGGCCCCCGCCGTTCGCTCACCGTCGGGCGCGTCGCGCCGATGGAGCTCGCGATGCCACTCCTCCACCATCTCGCGCCGGCCGCCCCGGCCGCCGTGCCCCGGGCCACCCCATCGGCCCCAGCCGAAGGCCGCCCGCAGCAGGCCGATGATCAGGAAGGCCCCCAGGATCCAGAAGATGATCCCGAAGAAGCCGAAGCCCCACGGACCGTGCCAGTACGGCCCGTAGCCATAACCGTGCCCGTAGGCCGGGACCACCGGCACCGCCTCGCCGGAGGCCGCCGCCTGCAGGGCAGCTTCGGTCAATCCGGTGGAGATCCCCGCGTTGTAGATGCCGGCGCCGATTCCGACCGCCACCGCCACCAGTGCCAGCGCCAGGATGACGCGGAAGAAGGTTCCCATGTTCGTGCTCCTCGCCTCTCAGGTCGTGCCGCCCCACGCCGGGGCCGCGATCGAATCTGAGGCTGGAGCCGGAATGCGCTGAAACTGTGAACGCCCGATGGAGGACCCGGGATGGCGTTCCCTCAGCTCGAGAACGTGAAGCGGTACTCCGGGCTGCTGAGGTTGGGGAAGTAGCCGATCGTCAGCGGGGCGGTGGTCTGGCTCCCCTTGGGCACCAGCAGCCACAGCTCGTAGGTGGTGCCGGAGGCGAACGGGTGCTCGCCGTGCCAACAGCTGCTCATGGCCGTGTAACTGCCCGGGCTGCTGGCCAGGCCGCCGTCCAGCGAGAAGCCCGACCAGGTGGTGGTGACCAGGAACCCGGTCCAGCCGTAGTCGGTCGTCGGCGGGGCATCGGACGGAAGGCCGAGCTTGCACCATCCCAGCCCCTCCGTCTCCCCGGCGATCCGCGCGGCGCGCACGGTGATGCCGCCCGCTGAAAGGTTCTGTCCGAACCGGCCAGTGACGAGGACGTCCCCGGGCTGCGCCGTGGGCTGGACCCAGCCCGGCGGGGGCGTCAGCAAGGGGCCGACGGGGCCGCCGCTCCGGTCCGTCGGCTGCGGGGTGGGCACTGCGGCCACAGGCACTGGGGTGGGTGGGTCCGGCGTCGCGGTGGGTGGCGGCGTGGGCGTCGGTCGCTCCGTCGGCTCGCCTGTTGGATCGGGAGCCGACGTGGCCTGCGGCGATGCGCTTGGCGCCGCCGCGACAGGTTGCGTCCCGCTCGGAGCGGTGGAGGCGCGCGGCTCGTTGAGGGCCGGCCGCACGACCAGGATGGCAGCCATCAGGCCGACGAACAGGAGAATGGGAACCCAAGCGCCCAGTTGGTTGCCCACGGAAATCAGGAGGCGTGGAAGTCCGGCTCTCACGCTCCGCTGACCGGGCACGCTCCTGCTCCTCGTGGGCTGCACCGCGCCGGCCTGGGCGCCGCGGCTGCGGGGCGGAGTATGCCGGATGCGACGGTGCCGTCAAGAGGACCGCACGGTTCCGGAGCGCCGCTGGGACGGGCGCTCGTATGATCGGCGCGCACTCCCGGCAGGTCACCAGCACGGCGGATTCGAGTTGACGGCAGCCCCTGCGTCCATGGCGCGTCCCGATGGCGCCACCAGCCTGGCCTTTCTGGGCGTCGTCCTGATCGGCGGGCTCAATGCGATCGCCGTGAAGCAGAGCGTCCAGGAGCTCGATCCGTTCTGGAGTGCCGGCCTGCGCTTCGTGGTGGCTGCCCTCCTGTTCACCGGGCTGGTCGTCGCCACCCGCCGGCCATTCCCGCGCGGGCGGAGCTTCGGAGGCGGCCTTCTCTACGGCCTGGTCGCGTTTGCCGGCAGCTTCGGTTTCGTCTACCCAGCGCTCCGCGACGTGCCGGCCAGCACGGCGATCCTCTTCCTGGCGCTGGTGCCGCTGCTGACATTCGGCCTGGCCGTTCTGCACGGCCAGGAGCGGTTCCACGTCCAGGGACTGGTTGGCGCGCTCATCGCGCTTGCCGGCGTGGGCGTGGTGGTGGCCGATCAGCTGAACGCGAACGTCCCGTTGGGCGCCATGCTGATGATGCTGGCCGGCACCGTCTTCGTGGCGGAGGGTGGCGTGATCCTGAAGTGGGTCCCGCGCAGCGACCCCTTCGCCACCAACGCCGTCGCGATGCTGGGCGGGGGCATGGTGCTGCTGGCCGTGTCCCTGGCCGGCGGCGAGGCGTGGCTGGTCCCGAACCAGTCGGCGACCTGGCTGTCGATGGCCTACCTGGTCCTGCTGGGCTCAGTCGCGCTGTTCGGCCTCTACCTCTTCGCCCTGCGCCGGTGGACCGCGTCGGCGGTCTCCTACGTGACGCTGCTCATGCCGCTCGTCACGGTGCCGGTGGCGAGCGCCCTCATCTCCGAGCAGGTTTCCGGCTCCTTTGCGGTGGGCGGCGGCCTCGCGCTGATCGGGGTCTACGTGGGGGCCTTCCTCCGGATCAGACCACGCCGCTCCTCGGCCACCAGCCTGGCGGAGTGCCTGCCGATCGACGCCTGCGGCCCGCCTGCCCAATTCGATCCCGCGAGCCGATGACCTCCCTGCTCCGACGCGTCCGGCTCCACATCTTCGAGCACTTTCTCGAGCTCGGTGCGCCGCCCGTCGTCGAAGGGCTGATGCGCGAGTTCTCCGTGTCCCGGGCGGAGGCGACCGATGCCCTGCGCGAGCTGGCGGCCGCCCGCCACATCGCGCTGGTCCCCGGGACGGATCGGATCCTGATGGCCTTCCCGTTCTCGGCCGTCGCCACGCCGTTCAGGGTCACCGCACGCGGCCAAACCTACTTCGCCAACTGCTCGTGGGACGCCATCGCCTTCCACACCATGCTGGGGGAGGAGATCCGCGTCGAGTCCGCCTGCCACCACTGCGCCGCGCCGATCCGCGTCGAAATGGCGGACGGACGTGCCCGGGTGGTCGACCCGTCCGAGGCGCTCGTGCACCTCGCCCTCCCGCCCGCGCGCTGGTGGGACGACATCGTCACCACCTGCGGGAGCACCATGGTCTTCTTCTGCTCGGCCGCGCACCGCGATGCATCCGACCTGTGCGGGCCCGCCAACGCGACGGCTTCGCTGGCGCCCGACCTGGTGCACGCCCTCAGCGGGCCGATCTACGCGAACAAGCTCGCGATCGACTACCAGCGGCCCTCGCGGGAGGCGCTGCTCGACCACTTCGCCGCCATCGGCCTCATCGGCGAGTACTGGCAGCTGTAGGCGAGCTCAGGTCAGGTCGGCCACCTCGTCGCCGATCCGGATCTCGGCCCCGATCCCGCGCAGGATCGGCAGGTGGTCGAACAGGTGCCACAGACGCGCCACGCGGCCGTCCCGGAAGAAGTACACGTCCAGCGACGGGGCCTCCATGCTGCGTCCCGTCGGCCCGAGGCCGAAGATCGGTCCCCGGTGCGTTCCCACGAACCGCGTCCGGGTGACGACTGTGGCGCCCAGATCCTCCAGCTCGTCCAGCCGGACCTCCAGGTCTGGGAAGGCGGCCACCGTTTCCCGGACGATGGCCGCATGGTCGGCCGGGGTCAGGGACGTGCGGCCGTGGACGTACGGGTCGTGGAACACCTCCGCCAGGCGCTCGACGGCTCGCTGGTTCCAGCAGACCTCCCAGTAGAGGCGAACCGTCTCGGCGTTCGTCATGGCGGGCATGGTAGTCAGCCGACAAGCAGGAGCGACAGGACCAGGCCGAAGATGGAGACGGCCAGCGCCACCGTGAAGCCAACGTACATCGGCTTCATGCCCACCTGGCGGATGCTGCGTAGGTCGGTTCCAAGGCCCACCGCGACCAGGGCCAGCAGGATGAGGACCTTCGAGGTCTCACCAAACGCATCGGCCACCGATGCCGGGATCCAGCCCAGGCTGTTCAGCACGGCCATCAGCAGGAAGCCGATCACGAACGGCGGCACGAACTGCATCGGGCGACGCAGCGCCCCCTGGTTCGGCACGTCCCGGGGGCCGGCGGCCCGGGCGTAGAGCAAACCCACCGCAATCACCAGCGGGCCCAGCAGGGTGTTCCTGGTGAGCTTCACGATGGTGGCGATCGAGCCGGCCGGGTCCGAGTAGCTGAACCCGGCCGCGGTCACCTGGCTGGTGTCGTTGACGGCAACGCCCGCCCAGTGGCCGAAGACCGCGTCGCTCAGCCCCAGCGCGGCCCCGGCGATTGGGTAGACGAGAACCGCCGCCACCCCGAAGAGGGTGATGGTGCCGATCGCAAAGCTCACGTCGCGATCGCGGGCACCGATCACCGGCGCGGTGGCGACGATGGCCGAGTTGCCGCAGATGGCGGTGCCCACCGCGATCAGGGTGGCCAGCCGTGTCGGCAGCCCGAGCAGGCGTGCCAGCAGCATGGTCAGCAGCAGCGCGGCGCCGACACAGGCGACGATGATCACCAGCGCGGACACCCCGGTCGAGATCACCGCCTCGAAGCTGAGCCTGGCCCCCAGCAGCACGATGCCCAGGCGCAGGAGCCGGGTCGCTGCCAGGCGCGTGCCGGCCTCGTACACCGGTGGCGGGTGCAGGGCATTCCTGACCAGGAGGCCGGCCACCACGCCCACGGTGATCTCGCTGATGACGCCGGGCAGGACCACGGTCGCGCCGCGCGCCACAACGGCCAGCGCCGCCACCAGGGCAAGCCCGGGGAGGACCGAGCCGGGACCGAGGCCGGGCAGGCGCCCGCGGCTGGTCATGCCTCGTCGATCGTCAGACACACGTCCGCGGACGTTACACGGCTGAGCCACGAGGCCGCGGTCCGTTCACGCTGACTGATATCGGTGAGCAGCATCTCAACCCAGGCAGTCGGTGCGGACATCCGACAGATGAGAGCAGAGGCGGCGCGCGGTGGGTGGGGTTTGCCCTCAAGTGTCGGCTGCGGTGCGCGGTATGGCGCTGGTGGCGGCCGGATGCTCTCAAATGATGGCTGCCAGTCACGTTAGAGGCATTGCGCGGCCCAGGGCGTGGTGGGGGCGGTGGATCTGAGCGTGACCGGACCCGGCGCGAGGCCGATGCGGGGCATGGACGGTCTCTAACGCGACCCCCATCCGACAGATGAGAGCTGATGCAGTGCCGGGGACACGCTGCGACGTCAGGCGCGTCAGACGAGTTCCGCGTCTGACGGAACCTGGCTAGGAGTCTCGGCAACCCTCCCCGGACCCGATCTCGCATCGTCCGGGCCGAGGAATCGGGACCGCCTGAACCGGAGAGGATGGCCCGGCTCTGGCCTAGGCTCGGGCCTATCGGTCAGGACTTCGGCTGCCTCCACAGACTCGATTGCGTACTCGATGGCGCGCCGGACGGGCCGGCCATGGCGGCCGGCCCGCATCGGTCTCAGTCGATCGCTGGGTTGTTGTCCTGGGGATTGCCCACCACCGCGTAGCAGCCGTCACTCTTCCCCGGGGTTCCGGCGTCCGGGCCGTGGTGCGCGGTCTCCAGCCCATACCCTGCTGGGCCGGCGTCGGCCGGCTCGAGCGTGCCCGCGCAGGAGAGGCGCAGGCCTTCGTCGTTGACCGGCTGGAAGCCGGGATGGTTCTGCCCGTTGGCCAGCAGCTGGTCGTGGCTTGAGGGCGTGGCGACGTGGGGATGCGCGGCGGCGGGGGCCGCAATGAGCAGCGCCAGGGCCGCAGCGGCGATGGCCGCGCTGAGTCTCGTCCGGTTCATGAGATGGTCACCTCACTCCGCTCGACGGGCGCCCCGACCAGGCTCCCGTACTCCGTCCAAGATCCGTCGTAGTTGCGCACCTTCGCGAAGCCCAGCAGCTCCTTGAGCACGAACCAGGTGTGCGACGAGCGCTCGCCGATGCGGCAGTAGGCGACGATCTCGTCGTCCGCCCCTACTCCCTGGCCGGTGTAGAGGGTGCGCAGCTCCTCGGCCGATTTGAAGGTGCCGTCGTCGTTGGCGGCCGACGACCACGGAACGTTGATGGCGCCGGGGATGTGGCCTGGGACCTGTGCCTGCTCCTGGGGCAGGTGCGGCGGCGCGAGCTTCTCGCCCCGGTACTCCTCCGGCGATCGGACGTCCACGAATCGGATCCTCCGCCCGTCCTGCACGTCGGCCATGACCTCGTCGCGCAGCGCCCGGAGCTCGAGGTTCTGGTCGCGCATGGTGTAGCTGCGCGGAGCGACGGGCGGCCGATCGGCCGTCATCGGACGGTCCTCCAGCTCCCACTTCTTGCGACCGCCGTTCAGAAGGCGGACGTCGCCGGTGCCTCGCAGCCGGCACAGCCAGAACCCGTAGGCCGCGAACCAGTTGTTGTTGCCGCCGTACAGCACGATCGTCTGCTCGTCGCTGATCCCCTTCGCGCCGAGAAGGTCGGCCAGCTGCTCCGTCGAGATGAACTCGCGGCGCGGCTGATCGTGCAGCTCGGTCCTCCAGTTGATCGACACCGCGCCGGGGATGTGCGACGTGTCGTACGCGCTGGTGTCCTCGTCGACTTCAACGATGGCGACGGCGGGATCGTCGAGTCGCCGCTGGAGCCAATCGGTCTCCACCAGAGAGTCGGGGTTGGCGTAGCTGGTCATCCATCACCTCCTGGTCCGATGTCGCCCAATCCACGGACGACGCTTGACCAGAGTCCCCCGATGGGCTGGAATCGGGCTGGAGAACGGCTGGAAAGCGTCGCATGGAGGGCCGCGTGGCCGCCGGTCGGCTCGAGCTGCGCATCCTGGGACCGGTCGAGGCTCTCGTCGCCGGGCGGAACGTGGCACTCGGCGGACGCCGGCAGCGAGCGGTCCTGGCCCGGTTGGCCGTCGCGGCCAACAGGGTGGTCGGCACCGAGCAGCTGGTCGACGACCTGTGGGGCGACGAGCCGCCCCGCGCCGCGCGGAACACGGTTCAGACCTACATCGCCCGGTTGCGCCGCCTGCTCCCGGCCGCGCCGTCCGGAAGCCGGATCGCGACGGTCGGCTCCGGATACGTGCTCCACCTCGACCCCGACGAGCTGGACGCCAGCCGGGCAGAGCGGCGCATCGTGCAGGCACGCGCTCAGCTGGCGGCCCACCGGCCCTCCGAGGCCATCGCGGCGCTGCACTCGGCGGTGGACAGCTGGCGCGGCCCGACGCTGGCCAACATGGAGGACCTGCCGTGGGTTGTTGCGGAACGCGCCCGCCTGGAGGAGCTGCGGGCCGGGGCGATCGAGACCAGCGCCGAGGCGGAGCTGGCTGCCGGCGCGCCACAGCGGGCCGCCGTCCAGCTGACCGGCCTCACTGCCGAGCAGCCCCTGCGCGAACGCGCCTGGGAGCTCCTGATGGAGGCGCTCTACCGCGCAGGACGCCAGGCGGACGCGCTGGACGCCTACCACCGCATCCGCCGTCGGCTCGCCGAGGAGCTGGGCGTCGACCCCGGCCCAGGGCTGCGCCGGCAGGAGGAGCGCATCCTTCGCCACGACCCCACGTTGATGCCGATCGCGCCTCCACACCCGAGCCCGCCTCGCCAGCCCCCACGTCGAGGCAACCTGCCCATCCAGCACACGAGCTTCATCGGTCGGGTACGCGAGCTCGAGGAGCTGGCACTGCATGTTCGCCGCTCGATGCTGGTCACCGTCGTCGGAGTCGGTGGCAGCGGCAAGACGCGCCTGGCAGTCGAGCTGGCCGGCCGGATGGAGCCGGAGCTCGAGGACGGGGCCTGGTTCGTGAGCCTGGAACGAACGGCCGATGGATCCGCCGTGAGCCTGATCGCCGCCGAGTCGCTCGGGGTCCACGAGGAGGGTGGACGAGAGCTCGAGCGGACGATCGCGGATGCGATCGCCGAGCGCGAGCTACTGATGGTGCTCGACAGCTGCGAGCACCTCCTGGAGGCCGCGAGCGCGTTCGCCTCCACCCTGCTCTCGCGCTGCCCACACCTCCGCGTCATCGCAACCAGCCGCGAGCGGCTGGCGATACCCGGGGAGCAGGTCTTCTCCCTTCCGCCGATGACCGTCCCGGAACAGGCAGATCAGGACCTCCGCGAGCTGCTCCGGACTGATGCCGCCAGCCTGTTCGTGGAGCGGGCGACCCGTGCCTCGGCGGGCTTCGTCGTGGGGCCGCAGCACGCAGCCGACCTGGTGCGCCTGCTCCAGCGTCTCGACGGGCTGCCGCTGGCGGTGGAGCTGGCCGCGACCCGGGTCCGGTCGCTGGGGCTGCCGCAGATCGTCCATCAGCTCGATGCGGGCGGAGGGGAGCTTCGAGCGATCAGCCGCAGCAGCGCGGAACGCCATCGCAGCCTGCGGGCCACGGTGGAATGGAGCTTCCGCCTCCTCACTCGGCCGGAGCAGCGCGTTCTGGCTCGCCTGGCGACGTTCGCGGGCCTCTTCGGGGCCGAGGAGGCCGTTGCCGTCTGCCGGGACGACACGCTTCCGGACCACGAGGTCGTGGATCTCCTGGCCAGCCTGGTCGACAAGTCGTTGGTCGTGCGCGCCGACGGACCGCACGCCGACGACCCGTCGTACCGGCTCCTGGACACGATTCGCAGCTTCGGCGCCGAGCGCCTCGGACAGGAGCCGGACGCCTTGGCCGTCCGAACCCGGCACGCGAGCCACTACATCCGCCTGGCAGAGCTTGCCGAGGTGGAGCTTCGCGGAGCGCACCAGGTTGCCTGGCTCCATCGGCTGGATGCGGCCAGCTCGAACATGGCGGCCGCCCTGGATTGGCTCATCGGCCAGCGGCTGACGGAGGAGGCGTATCGGCTGACGGCGTCGCTACGCGTGTTCTGGGAGATGCGTGGTCACATGACGGAGGGGCTCAGCTGGGTGCAGCGCGCCCTGGCGCTGGAATCCGGATCAGCCAGCCCGGCGCGCGGTGCGGCGCTCCTGGCAGGCGCGGACCTGGCGACCGGCATCGGTGATCACCAGGTCGCGGAGGACCTGGGACGGGAGGCCTGTGAGGTTGCGGCCATTGTCCGGGACGCCGGGCTCGCCGCGGAGTGCCACTACGTGCAGGGCCTGCTTGGCAAGTACCAGGGGCAGTTTCGACGCGCCACCGTCCAGTTCGAACGAGCGCTCGAGCTGCATCGCATGGCGGGGCGCACCTGGCACCTCGCCCAGACCCTGCACCACCTGGGCATGGTGAAGGGGTTCCAGGGACAGTACCCGGAGGCCCGCGGCATTCACGAGCAGAGTCTCGAGCTGTTCCGGCCCCTCGGAGACGCAGACTCCGCGGGCTCCGCGCTCCGGTCGCTGAGCATCATTGCCATCGATGAAGGGCGATACGACCGCGCCGAGTCGCTGGCAACCGAGGCACTTGCCATCTGCGAGCACGCGGAGTCGGTCATGAACGTGGCCCACGTTCGCTACACCATCGGGGACGTCCGACGCCTGCGGGGTGACCTGACCGCAGCCGACGCGCTGTATGAACAGAGCATCGCGGAGCTGAAGGCCGGGGGCGACCGCCGCTGCGTGGCTTCAACACTCCGCAATCGGGGCCTGGTGGCCCTGGCCCGTGGCCAGCGCGATGCCGCGCAGGCCTATCTTGACGAGAGCCTGACTCTTCGCCTGGACCTGGACGACCGTGCCGGGGTGGCGGAGAGCTACGAGGGACTCGCGGAGATCGCGGTCAGCAGTGACGACCCGGTCCGGGCTGCCGAGCTGTACGGCGCGGCGGAGGCGTTGCGAACCGCGATCGGCGCGGCTCGAACCCCACGCGAATCCTCAGCGATCGACACCGTCCAGGACGGGCTCCGGGAATTGTTGGGCCGAGTGGCGTTCGACGCAGCGCGTGCCCGGGGCGCCGCGCGCGTCTGAGCGTGGCCTGGCTGGCGGCGGGGCCGATGCAGAGGGCGGACGGTCTCAAACGCGACCTCCATCCGACAGACGAGAGCAGATGCGGCGCGCGGGCGGGGTTTACCCTCAAATGTCGGTTGCGGTGCGCCGGTATGGCACCTCTGTCGGGCCGGATGCTCTCATATGACGGCTACCAGTCACCTTAGAGACGTTCCGCGGCCCCGGGGCGTGATCGGGTCGGCGGATCTGAGCGTGGCAGGTGTCGGCGCGAGGCCGATGCGGGGGGCGGACGGTCTCTAACGCGACCCCCATCCGACATATGAGAGCAGATACGGGCAGCGGGCGGCCGTCAGCGCGCGGCCGTCAGCGCGCGGCGCGCCGGGACGCGCCGGGACGCGCCGGGAC
>JBOGSY010000048.1:0-10172 GCA_050691915.1 Candidatus Limnocylindria bacterium
GCTCGAGGCGTTCAGCTATTCATGTCGAATGAGCAGGCGTGGTTGTGACCGGCGCGCAGTTCCGCTCCTCGGCGTTACGCGTCCGCCTGGACGAGGCCGTG
This sequence comes from Candidatus Limnocylindria bacterium, assembly GCA_050691915.1. Classification (GTDB taxonomy): domain Bacteria; phylum Chloroflexota; class Limnocylindria; order QHBO01; family QHBO01; genus JBOGSY01. Next base: position 102 of record JBOGSY010000048.1, read on the forward strand.
CCGGAGCGCAAAGAGCGTTGCCCCCCACGCGGGTCGACACCCCGACCTTGTCGTAGATGTGCTGGATGTGATGGCCCACGGTCTTCGGTGAGAGGAACAGGGCCTCGGCCATCTGGCGATTGGAGAGGCCGTGAATCACGAGGCGAAGCACCTCGATCTCACGTTCGCTGAGTCCCGCGGGCCGTTCGCTGCGCTCCGAAATTGCCCCGTGGCCGGCGCCGGCCAGGACCGCCTGTACCACCTCGGCATCGAATCGGCCCTGCCGGGCATCACGGTTGATCTCCTCGGCGGCTGCGTCTCGTGTCAGCGCACTGCGATATGGCCGCGGCTCGGTCTTCGTCTGGTACGCATCAGCCACGGAAAGGATCTGCGCCGCCACGGGCTGGAAGGATGCCGGCACGCCCCGGTATCCCGATCCATCCAGACGTTCGTGATGAACGCCGGCCAGCGTGCCGAGATGACCGAGGGCGGTGGAGCGGGCGAGGAGCCACTCGGTCAGCGAGGGGTGTGTCTTCACCCGCTCCCACTCCGGCGCGGTCAACGGGCTCGCCTTGTTCCAGACGGCCGCCGGCACTCCGCCTCGTCCTAGGTCGTGCAGCAGGCCGGCGCGGTGGACCGCCGTCGCCTCGGTGTCAGACAGGCCCAGTCCTCGTGCCGCTGCCTGGGCGAGCTTTGCGACTCCTAGAGAGTGACCAACCGTATGTGGCGACCGGATGTCCGCGAAGTTCGCGAAGGCAACTCCTACCGTGTCCAGCTCATCTGGGGTGAGCCAGCGCGGCGGACCGGGCTCAGCCGACAGGACCGTATCCCAGGTCGGTTCCGATTCGAGTCGCGACATGAGCTGGGGCGCCAGCTGGCAGAAGCGATCGGCCAGATCCGGGTCGTACACTCGGCCCCTGCCGCGCCGCATCACGGCCACGGCCGCCTCAACGCCTCCCATGCGGTTGAACAGATCGGCATGGTGGGCGACGTTGAAGACGCGTGCCGGGAGCCTGATCTCCTCGCCCTTGAGCCGCTTCGGACCTCCCGCACCGTCCCAGCGCTCGTGACATTGGCCCAGCGCCTGACGGACCGTTGGGCCGATGTCGAGCATCTCGCCGACCTGCAGGGCGACATCGCGACAGACGATCTGGAACGGGGTGGCGCCGGCGCGGACCGCTGACACCAAGATGCCGATTCGCCGTAGCGGCGGTTCATCTGCGCCGAAGTTCCGCAGAACCCACCCGATCATCTCTCGCGTGCTCCCCGGATCAATCGTGGCGCCGTCGCTGAGCACCGCCAGCTCGTCGTGGGAGACCTCAGCCAGGAGCGTTCCCTCGATGCTGCACCCGACCGTGCCAAGGAGAGCCACGTAGTACACGTCGCTGAGCTCCTCGGCCGCTAGGCCGAGCTCCTCGCCCAGCCACACGGCGAGAAGGGCGCGGCGCAGGCCATGCTCAATGGGAAGCCCACCGGCCAGATCGGTCGCCAGGGACAGGGAACTCACGACCTCCGCTAGGCGGACGTGTGGCTCGGCGGATCGCGGATCGGCCAATGGGCGTCCCTGGCCCTGATTCGCGGCGATGTCGCCTGGGGCTTCAGAGATCGGATGCACGGAATCCATCATGCGGCCGCTCGCAAGCCCCGGCGTCCTGGCCGGTGCCCGCGCACCAAGGGACGAGTCGCGCGTCCCGGGTCGGCTCATCGTCGGGTCGCGTCCTACCGCCGTCTCAGCCTCCGGATCACGACGCGTGGCTTCCCGGCCCATTTGCGACGTGTGTCAGCGCAGATCACGCAGCCAGCGCCCACACGCACGGATACTCTGGATCAGGTCCCTTCTCTACGCCGATCGGCGAGCCGCCTCCTCCCACCCGTCCCGGCCTGCGATCGGGATACGGATCACGCGCTCACGCAGGACGCTGAAACGCGGGTCCGAGCCCGGTCGCGTTAATGGGCCGAGGTGCGCGACCTGCGCTGAGCCCGGAGCCAAGAGCGTCAGACGTGTCGCGTCGCTGAGCGCACTGCGCATCAAGCTGAGACGCGGGTTTGAACCCGGTCGGGCCCGTCAAGCGCTTGCTCGCGTGGCGGCAAGCGGTCGCCGAGTCGGCGATCCATCGGTCCAATGCCTCTCGCGCCAACCTCTGCTGGACGACGATACGCCGGTGGCCTTGGAGACCATGCGCGGACCACCGAAGAGGACGGCTCCAGCTAGGGCCGCACGCCGGACGCGACGAGGACTCGGTTCTGCGACTCGAAACCCTCTTCAGTCTCGAAGCGGCGAAGGTCGCGCTCGACCTGTCGCCAGACCTGCTCACGCTCGTCGATTCCCAGCGACAGCATCATCTTGTCGAGCGAGGGGTGAATCTCGCGCAGATACCTCATCGCATCGGAGACCGATGGGAGGCGCAACGGGCAGGTATGCCGATGGATCTCGACCTCTCGGAAACCGGCTCGCTTGAGCATGTTGCGTAGCACCGGTGGCGATCCCATCGACAAACGCCGCGAGCCCTGCGCTACCGGCCGTTTCCGGGCAAGGCGGCTGAGCACCACGGAGGCCGCAACGTCCGACTCCGGGGCGCCGTCGACCGCGAAGACGACGAGTGCCGCTCGCCTACGGCGCTTCAGCACCCGCCACATCTCCTTCAGGCCGCGATCCGGGCGCGGGAAAAACATCAAGCCGAAGTGGCAGAGCACGGCATCGAAGGATCCGTCCGCGAACTCCAGGTCCTCCGCGTCCATGATGCGCGTCTCGACGTTGTTCAGTCCGGCCTTGCGAGCGGCGGCTGCGGCGTACCTCAGCTGCTCGGCCGCGAGGTCGGTCGCCAGGACATGGCCGTCACGCCCAACGCGTAGGGCCGCCGCAATGGCCTGATATCCGTCGCCTGAAGCGACGTCGAGGACGCGGTCACCGGGCCGCAAACTCGCCAGGTCGAGCATCAGCTCCGTGGCTGCCCTGTACTGGTCGCGCATCAATGGCGTCCACGCATGCCATCTCGGCGCCATCTCATTCCACTGGTCTCGGATGCGCTGCTTGGCAAGGTCGGCTTTCGCCGCTTGGCTGATCCGCGCCATCGTGCCACGACCTGCTGTCAACGCGACTGGCCGCGAGTGTCCCGCGCCCGCGCGACGCGCACGTGGTCGAGAGGTTGGCAGCACCAACGCCCGTGCAGCCTGTCCTCAGTTGGTCTCGTGCATTTGAACCACGCACAGGCCGTTGCCGGCTGGGTCGCTGAACCAAGTGATCGAGTGGCCTTCGCCATGGTAGATACCCCGCCCGTCCTGTTCGTATTGGCCGAGGCGCTGGAAGGTGATCCCGCGCGCCTTCAGCTCGTCGACCGCCTCGGCGATGTCGGGCACCGACAAGTTGAGGACGGTGAAGCTCGCCGGGACGTGATCGGGCTTGGGGTAGACGAGCACGCCGGGCTTATCGCCGACCCGCACCCACAGCGGACCGGCGCCGTCGGGCAACGCGCTCGAGACGTCGAGGCCGAGCGTCGTGCCATAGAAGTCGCGGGCTGCTGCCAAGTCGTCGACCGCGAAGCTACTGAAGGCCACTGTGACCTGAAGCATTTCTCTCCTCCACTCTCCGCATGCAGTGGTAGTCTTACTCGACAGGATTCTGTCATCCTGACAGCATGCTGTCACGAGCCTAGAGGGGATGCCATGACACATGAACAGGAGCTGCTGAGCGCGCTCGCCAAGACCATCTTCCGGCTGAACGGACAGTTCCTGGCCGTTGGCGAGGAGCTCGCCCGGCCGGCAGGGCTGACGGCGGCGCTGTGGCAGGTCTTGGGGGCGGTCCTGGAGTCGCCGCGCTCCGTTGCGGACGTTGCCCGCGAGATCGGCGTGACCCGCCAGAGCGTCCAGCGGGTCGCCGATGTCCTGGTGGACCGAGGACTAGCCGCATACCAACCGAACCCGGCGCACCGACGGGCGAAGCTCCTGACGCCGACGGGACTGGGGCGCCAGGCCATCCGGCGCATCGGTCCGGCGCACGCGGCGTTCGCTCAGCGCCTCGCCGAGGCGTTGCGCACGGGTGCGTTAGAGGTCTCGCTCTCGACCGTGGCGCATCTCTCCGAGGGCCTGGAGCAGGTCGGCGGGTCGCGGAAGGCCCTCCGCGCGGCGGGGTGAGGTTCGTAGCAACTTCCGCGGGGTGTCTCAAGCCAACCGCGCAGTAGCCCGCTCAAGGTTCGTGGGGACTTCGCCATTGCGGTGAGCGTGTGCTAGATTGACACGATGTCAACCCCCCCGTCCGCCTACGGCGACCCGGAGACCCGGAGGCGGATCCTCGACGCCGCCTGGGCCCTGCTGGAGGAACGGGGAAGTGGCGTCCGCGTCGCCGATATCGCCGATAGAGCGGGCGTCTCCCGCCAGGCCGTCTACCTCCACTTCGGAGACCGCGTCACCCTCGTCACCGCGGTGGCGGACCATATCGACGTCACTTTTGGGCGGGACCGCCTCCGCCAGCACGTCTTTGGCGCACCGACCGGCCGTGAGAGCCTGCGCCGATGGGTCGAAACGATGAGCTGGTACACCGCCAAGATCGACTCGGTCACGCGCGTTCTGGAACTCGCGGCCGAATCCGACGAGGCGCTGGCCGCAGCCTGGCGAGATCGGATGACCGGCCGACGCGGTCACGTACAGCGGATCGTCGGCCGCCTCGCGTCAGAGGCGCAGCTCGCCGAGGGCTGGACGGTGGAGGCTGCGACCGACCTGGTCTATTCGGTGACCCTGCCCGGGCCCTGGCGCGTCCTCACATCCGTCCTCGGCTGGAGCACGGAGCGGTACGCAGCTGACATCACGAGCATGCTCGAGCGCGCCCTGCTGGCCACCGGAGGTGGTGAGGCCATGGCAGCCGCGGGCACTTGACACGGTGTCTAGGATGAGAGGCGAAGGGGCTTTACACCAAGTCAAGCGGGCAGGAGGAGAGGACCCAATCATGCCTGGAGCCATCGTCTTCGTCGGCAGCCACCAGATCCACGAGGGCAAACTCGACATCGCCAAGGAGGCCAGCGCCGATCTGGCGCAGTTCGTTCGCGACAACCACCCGCGCATCCTGCACTTCGAGATCTACATTGACGATGAGAGTCGCGAAATGACCGTCATCCAGATCCATCCCGACGAGGAGTCACTCATGCTCCACATGCAGCTCGCCGGCGACCGGCTCGCCCGTGCGTACGAATTCCTGGACACAATCGGCGTCCGGATGTTCGGCCACCCGAGCGAGGCGTTCAAAGAGGTAGCGATGGGTGGCGGCGCTGAGGTGAGTTTCGCAACGCCCTACACCGGCTTCAGCCGCATCACCGGCGTCGCGGAGCGGGCATGACCCAGCCCTCAGGGCCGCTCACCTCGCCGTCCGTTTCCCTCGCCCTCGAGCATCTCCTTGATTCGCCGCAGGCTGCCCTTGATCGCCTCCTCCATCATCGCCAGCGGGGCGTCGTCTGACTCGACTGTGAAGGTGAGCCGGCTGGCCGCCTCCGCCTCGGGCGTCACCGTCATCAAGGAGCGGAGTTCGATGGGGCCGTCGCGGATCACCCCCCTCATGCTGCGGTCGGGGTCGTAATCCGTGATCTCCATCTCCCCCTCGATGCGCGATTCGCCACGAGTGCGGGTCCGATGGATGCGGGTCCCGACCCCGATCGGTCCCGGCGTCAGTTGCACCAGGCTCATCTCCGGGTCCCAGCGTGGGTGATTCTTGACGTGATCCGTCGCCACGAAGCGGAACACGTCGGCCGGCGGGCGGTCGATCGACTCTGAAACCTCGAGATTCACGACGGCATCTCCTGTCCGGAGGACGTTGTCCGAGAAACTGAACGTTGGAGCAGTCTAGGACGGGAACGTGCGGGATCGAGCTGCTGCCGCCGGCTGAGCTGTGCGCCACCGAGGTGGGAGCTGACTCGGTGCCAAATCGGATCACAAGCGTCGCTAACGCCCGCCGTCGCCGTTAGGGACCGACGTTGACGATCGTGTCCCCGCCAAAGACGTATGGCTCCTGGACCTGGTAGGCGTCGGCTCGCCGGTTCCAGGCCTCGAAGCGAGGATCGTTGTCGTGCAGGTGATGCCCCTCGTCTGAGGCGAAGATCGCCACGACCAGGTACTGCACCGCGCCGTCGGCCGGCTTGGTGCTGATGTCAAGTCGCGTCAGGGTCGCCATGGTGAGCACGCCACGGGCGTGGAGGTCCTCCCAGATCGGGGCTTCCATCTCGCGAAAGCCCCGCTCGAAATCCGCGACCTGGTCGTCGCCAACGTTCAGTACGATCCCAACCGTCTGCATCGGTCCTCCGCAGTTGCTTGCCTGATCCGAGGATAGCCCTCGACCCGCGGGCACGCGTGGCGGGCGTGACCTCGGACGGCCGCATCGCGAGGCAGGCTGGCATGCGACGTGCGTCTCTGGCCGCCATCCCCCACCCGCTGAGGAGCCAAGCCAATGGCGGTGCAGGAGCGAGTCGACCGCCTGCAGGAGACCCCGGCGTCAGGCGACGCGATCCGGTTCATCGGCAACGCGACCGTGCTGCTGACCTTCGGCGACCTGACGATCCTGACCGATCCGAACTTCGTCCATCGGGGGGTGGAGGTCCCCATCGGCTTCGGGCTGACCACCACCCGCCTGACCGATCCGGCCCTCGAGATCGACGAGCTGCCGCCCCTGGACCTGGTGCTGCTCAGCCACGATCACGGCGACCACTTCGACGCGCTGGCCGAGGCGCGCCTGGACCGATCGATCCCAATCGCGACGACCCCGTCGGCCAGCCGATCTCTCGCCCAGCGCGGATTCAGCGCCGTCCGCGGGCTCGAGACGTGGACCTCCACCGAGCTCACCGGCGGGAGGACGCGGGCCCGGATCACTGCGCTGCCCGCGCAGCATGCCGCGGGCCCGGTCGCGGCCGTGATGCCCGAGGTGATGGGCAGCCTGCTGGAGCTGTTCCGGGAAGCTGCCGACGAGGAGCCTGCGCTGCGGATCTACGTCACTGGCGACACCGTCATCTTCGACGGCCTGGCCGAGATCGCGGAGCGCTTCCCGCGGATCGACCTGGCCCTGCTCCACCTGGGCGGCGCGCGGGTGATGGGGTTGCAGGGCAGCATGGACGCGGGGCAGGGCGTGCAGCTGCTCGACCTCGTCCGGCCGCGAACGGCGGTCCCGATCCACTACAACGACTACGAGGCCTTCAAGTCACCCCTGGCCGAGTTCGTGGCCCGGGTCAAGGGCAGCGGCTGGGAGGGCCGGGTCTCCTACCTGCTCCCCGGGGATCGGTTCCTCCTCCAGGCGCCCACCTGAGTCTCATGGCGAGGACGACGGCGGGTTGCGCTTCCCTCCGGCCGCCTCGCTGACGGCCTCCTCGGTCGCCCGCACGCTGGCGCGCTCCTGCGCCTCGCGCTCGTCGCGCTCGCGGCGGCCGCGGTGCGAGTCCACGATCGCGCGGCAGGCCTCGTCCGCGTCATCGGTCACGATCAGCAGGTCCAGGTCCTCGGGCGAGACCTTCTCCTCGTAGAGGGGCTTCTCGCGGATCCAGCTCAGCAGCCCGTTCCAGTAGTCGCGGCCGTAGAGCACCACCGGGAAGTGCTCCACCTTGCCGGTCTGGATCAGGGTCAGCGACTCGAACAGCTCGTCCAGGGTGCCGAAGCCGCCGGGGAAGATGACGAACCCCTCCGCGTACTTCACGAACATCGTCTTGCGCACGAAGAAGTAGCGGAACTCCATCCCCAGGTCGACGTACTCGTTCAGCCCCTGCTCGAACGGCAGCTCGATGTTGCAGCCGATGGAGAGGGCGCCCGCGTCACGGGCGCCGCGGTTAGCGGCCTCCATGATTCCGGGCCCGCCGCCGGTGATGATGGCGAAGCCCTCGCGCCCCAGCCCGGCCGCCACCCGCCGGGCGGCGGCGTAGTAGCGGTTGCGGCGGCCGACCCGGGCCGAGCCGAAGACGCTGACCGCGGGGCCGATCTCGGCCAGCGCGTCGAAGCCCTCCACGAACTCGCCCAGGATCCGGAGCGTGCGCCAGGTATCGGTCTCGCGGAACTCCGGCAGGGGCCGGGTGCGCAGCAGCTCCTGGTCCTCCGTGCGCCGGCCGCGCTGGGTGCTCCCGCGCACCACAACCGCGCCCCGGCGGCGCTCCGGCTCCTTCTTCCTCCGTGGCATGGGCAGGGCTCCTGTGGTACGGTGGCCGGCGTCCCGCCGTTGGACGCAGAGCGTGATCACGGACCGTGCCCGCTCGCTCACGTCGCCCGGCGCAGACCGCGGCAGCGGGACGACGGAACCCCGTTGCCTGGTGAGGATTCTATTGCCCGACCTCCTGCGGCGTGTCGCCGCGCTGACCGTGATCAGCGCCCTCGGGATCGCGCTCCTGGCTCCGCTGACGGCCCGTTCGGCCCTGCCGCCGGCCGCCGGGGTGGATCGCCTGCTCGAGACCGCCGACCGCCTCTCGACCCTGGACCGCGGCTCGCTGGAGGGCCGCGAGCGATCCGCCGCGCTGGCCCTCCTGGAGCGCAGCCGGCCCATCGCCGCCGAGTCGCTGGGCGTCGCCTCCGCCCTTCCCACGCCCGGCTCCGCGCCGATGCAGGCGACCCTCTACCTCAAGCCCACGCCGCCGCCCCCGCGAGTCGTCAGCGTGGCGCCGACACCCGGCGGCGAGACCGTGACCGGCAGGGCAACCTGGTACTGCTGCAGCGCAGGCTACCGTGGCCAGGCGGTTGTCGCGCTGCCCGGGGCGTTGGGGGGCCGATACGACCCGCCGCCCGCCTCCCGCAGCGTGACGGTCTGCGCCGAGCGCTGCGCCGAGCTGCCGGTGGTCGACTACTGCGGCTGCTACTGGGGAACGGCCAACCAGAAGGTCGCCGACCTCTCCCCGGAGGCCTGGGCCGCGGTGAGCGACGCGGGCCTGAGCGCCGGCGTGATCCGGGTGACCGTTCATCTCTGATCGCCCGCGGCCGCCGGCGAGGTGATCCCTGCCGACCGCGGTCGGCCTCTATCACCTGGCGGTCCAGCTCGACGACCTCGAAGCCCTGCGCCAGGCGCACGCCCTGCTGGCACAGCACGGCCTGCTCAAGGGGGCCGTGGACCACGGCGTCAGCCGCTCGGTCTACACCACCGACCCGGACGGCAACGAGATCGAGCTGTACTGCGACGCGCCGCGGGCCGAGTGGGAGGGCCGCGTGGGCGAGGTCATGACCGTCCGGCCGCTGCGCCTGGACTGACACGCCGCCACCCGTCGCGCGGTAGGCGGCATGCGACGTGCTTCCCCGAGAGGCGTGCCGTTCCTGCCGTTCGTCCTGCTGCTGGCCTGGCAGGCCGTCAGCAAGTCCGCCTCCTTCGCGCTCGGCTGGGCCACCGCCCTCTACTTCGGGCAGGTGCCGGGCAAGCAGGGACGCGTGCTGGCCGTCGTCAGCCTGGTGGCGGCCGGCTGGGTGATCGTGGTGGCCGGCTTCGCCGTGCCGCCGCTGGCCGGCGCCGCGCTGGATGCGGCCGGGCTCGTCGACCGCAACTTCACGGTCGAGCCGGACCACGTGCTGTGGCTCACCGCCGCGGTGCTGCTGGCGCCGCCGGTGATCGCCGGCATGACGGTCTGGGTCGAGTTCCACGAGCAGCGCTCGCTCGGGCGCTGGCTGCGCCTGCTGCCGCGCAGCTACCCGGCCGGCGCCTCGCTGGGCCTGGCCGTGCTGCAGATGGTCGCCCTCACCCCGTTCGTGCTGGTGCAGCGGCTGCGCCGCCGCCGGTCGCTGCTGCAGGTCGCCCTGTCGATGAAGCCGGGGACCGATGACGACGACCTGCGCGATGCCGTCGCCACCGTGCTGCACTCCCTGGGAGTCGACCGGGTCGAGGCCGATGCTGCGCGCGGGCCGACGACCTGGCCGATGCGGACCGCCGGCTATGCCGCGCGCCACCTGCTGGGTGCCGTGGTCCGCGGCGAGCCAATGCGCCTGCGCGCGAACGGCCTGGTGTTCTACGCCTATGCCACCAACGTGGCCATCATCGGGCCGTCGGCCATGGCCCACCGCGCCCGCGCCGCGCTGGAGCGGGAGCTGGCCTTCCACGACGCCTACCTGACCTGGAGCGAGGACTCGCAGGCGTTCGAGGACGGGCTGATGGCTGCCCACCGC
>JBOGSY010000049.1:0-10159 GCA_050691915.1 Candidatus Limnocylindria bacterium
CCTCCAGCCAGCGGCGCCGGGTGCGGCACGAGCGCCGCGCCACCGGCTGGCCGCCGGCCCACAGCAGGTCGCTGGCCACGTAGGCCGGACGTCCGGGACGGCCGCGGCCGTCCAGCCGGGCGCGCAAGAGGGCGGCGTCGGGGCGGCCCTCGTCGTCGAGCACCAGCAGCGTGCCGTCCAGCACCACGCCGTCCTCGGCCAGCTGGCCGGCCAGGCCGGCGAGCTCCGGAAAGGCGGCCAGGGCGTCGGCCAGGCCGTCGACCTGGAGCCGCAGGTCGCCGCGCTCGGCGAAGACGAAGGCCCGAGCGCCCGGCCACCACGGCTCGAACAGGTAGCCCTGGTCGTCGAACGGTGCGTCGACCGCCGACGCCTGCATCGCCAGCACGCGGGAGGGGAGGCGGCGGCCCGGGCGGCCGTCGGGCGGGACGGGGAGTCGGAGCTGCTGGCCCGGCACCCGTGCGGTCAGGCGGTCTTGCGGCGCCGGGCGGCGGGCTGCTCCTCCGCCTTGCGCGCGGCCTTCTTGCCGCCGCCCTTGGCCTTGCCCCGCGCCGCTGGCTTCTTCTCCGCACCGCCCTCGCGACGCGACTCGCGGGCGGCGGCCACGCTGGCCTCCAGCGCGGCCATCAGGTCGCCGATGCGGGTCGGCTCCGCCTTCGCGGCCGGCTCCGGCTTCTCCCCGGCCACCTTGGCCTCGATCACCTTCATCAGGGCCTCGCGGTACTCGTCGCGGAAGGCGTCCGGGTCGAACTCGTCGGCCATGCTGGCGATCAGCTGCTCGGCCATCCGGCGCTCGGTCGGCTTGATCTCGACCTCCTCCTCCGGCAGGTTCAGCTCCTCCAGGGAGCGGACCTCGTCGGGCCAGTGGAGGGTGGTCAGCAGCATCGTCCTGCTGAACGGGTTGAGGGCGGCCAGCTGCTCGCGGTCCTTGAGGACGATCTTGCAGATGGCGGTCTTGCCGGTCTCGGCCAGGACCGACTTGAGGAGGTAGAACGCCTTGCGGCCAATCTCATCGGGCTCCAGGTAGTAGGCCTGCTTGACGAACCTGGCCCCCTTCTCCTCCGCCTGCTCCTCGTCCACGAAGGCCTGGATCTCGATCGAGCGCACCGTGCGCAGCGGGACGGACTCGAGGTCCTCCTCGGTCACGACCACGTACTTGCCCTTGCTCCACTCGTAGCCGCGCACCGTATCGGAGCGGGAGATCACCTCGTCGTCGACCGGGCAGTAGATCTTCATCTGGATCCGGCTCAGGTCGGTCTTGTGCAGCAGGTTGAAGCCGATGCCTCCCTGCTCGGTCGCCAGGTAGAGCTTGACCGGGATGGTGACCAGCCCGAACTGGATTGCCCCCCGCCACATGGATCGCGCCATCTGCGTCCTGCCCCTGCCGTCCTCTGGTTGCCAACGGGCCGCCATCCTACACCCGGCCCGCAAGGCTCCCCGCCGGGCGGGCTGGATAGGACCATCACGCCATTGCCGCGCGCAGGGGAGCCGGGCCACACTCGGCCGTATGAGCGAGCAGATCGCAAGCCCCGTGCCGGCGAGCCAGCCGGACGCGGAGGAGCAGCGAGCCTACGTCCTGGAGGACGACCCGGATATCGCCGCCCTGGAGGCGGACATCCTGCGTGACCTCGGCTTCTCGGTGGTCAGCTGCAGCCGGATCGTGGAGCTGGGCGACCTCATGGCGCTCGCCTTGCCGCACCTGCTGGTGGTGGACGTCATGCTCCCCGATGGGGACGGCGGCGACATCACCGAGCTCCTGCGGAACGCCTGGCCCGGAATCCCGGTCGTCTTCGTCTCGGCCGCCAGCCGCGAGCGGCTGGCCGAGCTGGCACCCACCGGTCCGGTGGTTGCCAAGCCGTTCGACATCGCCGCCTTCACCAGCGCCGTGCTGGAGGCGGTTGACGCCCCGCGAGTGCTGCGAACCGCCTCGTGACGCCGTCAGCTGACGGGGGAGCGGCGGGGGCCGGTGACCGTCACCAGCGCCGCCGCCTCGGGCAGCTCGCCGCCGCGCCGCAGCGCGTAGCGGTGCTCCACGCGGACCGCCGCAGAGAGCATGGCGTTGACAGGGCAGTAGGCGAGGGCGGAGAGCTCCACCGAGCGACGCAGCGCCTCCGGCTCCACGTCGCCGCTGACGCGGTGCTCGATCGTGATGGAGGTGAAGACCCTGGGGTGCTCATCGGCCCGCTCGGCGGTCACCGCGATCTGGTAGCCCAGCACCCGCTGCCGCTTCTTGCGCAGGATGCTGGCAACGTCCATGGCCGCGCAGGCCGCCAGCGCCCCCAGCAGCGTCTCCGTCGGCGACGGGCCGGCGCGGGCGTCGCCCGCCTCGGCCGTGTCATAGCGCACCTCGAAGCCGGAGCCGAGGGTCGCATCCACCCGCAGCCCGGCCGCCGGATCGACGAGGGTGGCCAATACGGTCGCGGTGGTGGGCATGCCGGCAGCCTAGCAGCGGGGGGAGCCCGATGCGCCTGATTCGTCCGGCCACCGCCTCCCGCCGCTGGGCCCTGGCCCTCTCGCTGGGCATGCTGCTGGTCGGCCTGATCGCCATCCTGCTGATGTCGGCCCTTCCCGGCGACCGGGTCAGCGCGGTCGCGCTGCTCGGCATCGCGGCGGCCCTGGGGCTCGGAGTCGGCCTCGCCTGGCTGATCCGCGCGGTGGGCGGTGAGGGCCGGGGGCCGGTCGGCGACGACCTAGCCAGGATGCTAGCTCCGGCCCTGGACGACAGCTACGTGCTCATCGTCTCGCCCCGCCTGCCGGGGATCGGGGACGACCTGGCCGCGCTCCTGGTCGGGCCGGGCGGGCTGCGCGCCATCGTGGCGCGACGCTGGCGAGGTCGCTACCGGGTCCGCGGCCGCGGCTGGGAGTACGACACCCGCTCCTCCTCCGGCTGGATCCCGTGTCGCACCAACCCGACCTACGATGCCGATGCGGTGGCCGACGCGGTCGCGCGTTGGGCGCGCACGGCGGCCGACGAGCCGAGCCTGGCCGTCACGCCGGCGGTGGCCTTCCCACGCGCCTTCAGCGTGGTCGTGCTGGAGGAGCCGGATGGCGAGGTCGTCACGGTCGACAACGCGCCGTGGTGGGCCCAGAGCATCGGCCGCGTCCAGCGCCTGGATCCGCCGCGCATCGCCCGCCTGGTGCAGGCGATCATCGACGCCGCCGACGCGGGGGCGCCCGCCGTCAGCGCCGCCGTCACGGACAGGGGCTAGCCGCCTCCCTCCGCCTCCTGGGCCTCCGCCAGCCAGCGCTCCGCGGTGTCGCGGTCGAGCACCTCGGCCAGCAGCTCGTCGGGGCGCTCGTCGTCGGTGACCAGGATCAGGTCCGCCAGCCGGCGCTGGAGCGCCACCGCGTCGGCGGTCCGTCCCAGCTCGGGGTGGGACCCGCACACCACCGTCACCTCGGTCATCGGCAGGAATCGGTCGCTGGCGTTCAGCAGCCCGTCGATCGGCCGGCTGCCCTGCGGCACGTGCACGGCGCCGGTCAGCCGGAAGGGCGGCAACGAGAGCTGGGCGCGAACCGGCCGCTTCGGGATCCGCATCTCCGGCCGCGGGGCGCCATCGGTCCCGGCGCCGCCGACCACGAAGACGACCTCGTCCAGCGAGACCATCACCTGGAGCGCGCCGAGCGTGGCCGCGGGGTCGGCGAACTCGCTGACGGTCGCCTGCTCGATCACCAGGTGGCTGGAGCTCACCAGGTTCACGATATCGGCGATCCGGCTGAAGCGGGTGGCCAGCTGCCCGGAGATCCGGTGCGCGGCGGTGTAGACGTCGACCGCGACGCTCCGGGTGGGCGAGGGCGCAAACGGGTCGGCGGCATACTCGGTCATGCCGGACCGATGCTACCGCCTGGCCGTCACCGGCGCCGCACCTTCCAGACCTCCTCGCTGGGCCACCTGCGCGCCCAGTCGACGGTTACAAACCCGTATCCGGTGGTTGCGCCCTCCGGTGGACGCAGCTCGATGAGATCGGTCACCTCGAAGCCACTGGCGCGCAGGAGCCGGATCCAATCACCATATCCGAGGTGGAACTCCACTCCATCCGAGTCCGGCCATTCGTTGCGGTGGATGCCGAAATAGGGTCGGAGCAGTCGGTCGGTGGCCGGACCCTCCGCCTCGGTCTCTGGGGCGCAAAGTATGCAGATCAACCCGTTGGTGAGAAAGACCAGCTCACCTCCCGGACGCAACAGGCGCGCGGCTTCCGGGATCCATCGATACGGGTCCGCCCATAGCGCGGCGCCGTACTCACTGATCGCAAAGTCGAAGGTCGCGTCGGGGAGCGGCAATTTCTCGGCGTTGCCCAACAGCAGGGGAAAGGCAAGGTCATGCTTTGCCTGGAGACGGCGCGCGGTCTCCAGTTGGGCGGGCGAGTTGTCGATGCCCGTCGGCCGAGCGCCGCGGCGCGCCAGCCAGGCCGACACGTATGCCGTCCCGCAGCCGAGCTCTATCGCCTCCTTGCCCGTCAGGTCGTCCGGCAGCAGGTGGGCTTCGGATTCGGGGATGCCCCAGATGCCCCAGCTTGGCTCCTGACTGGCCCAGTTCCGCTCTCCAGCCTGGACATAGCCGCCCGCCAGTTGATCCCAGTACGCCCGGTTGCGCCGGACGTGCTCCGGGAGGTCTCCGTCATTCATGGAGCCGATGCTAGCTGCTGCTGCTGCAGGGCAGCCTGCACGGCCGGGGTATGACGGTGGCGCCGGGATGGCCAGGCAGTCCGACCGGCCAGCGATCTGTCAGGGGCTGGTCGTGCACCACGGCTGCACGGCTGCACGGCCGCACGGCCGGGGTCTGACAGGGGCGCACGAATGAGCAAGCGGTCCGACCGGCCGGCGATCTTGTCAGGGCCTGGTTGTGCGCCACGGCTGCACGGCCGCACGGCCGCACAGCCGGCTACTCCCCCACCTCCCCGGTGGCCGCGATGCGCTCGGTTTCTCCACGCTCGCCGGTGGCGAGCAGGATCCGGCCCGACGCCTGGTCCGTGAAGAGGGCCTCCACCGTAGCCAGCGTGTCGATCTCCGCCGGCGTCTTGTCGTCGCGGATGCGGACGATCCGCGGGAAGCGCATCGCGAAGCCGGACTTATGGCGTCCGGAGCGCATGATCCGGTCGAAGGCAATCTCCACCACCACCTCCGGCACGACGGTCCGGTAGCGGCCGAGGTCGCGCACGGTGATCGATTTGAAGTGCTCGGTCATGGTGGCGATCTCGGCATCGGTCAGGCCGGTGTAGGCCTTGCCGATGGTCAGGAGGGGCGCATCGGTCTCGTCCGAAGCGCGGACCGCGAAGGTGTAGTCGGAGAGGACCCCGCGCCGCTTGCCATGCCCCCACTCGACGCCCACCACCACGCAGTCCAGGGTGGCCAGCGCCTTCTTGAGCTTCAGCCAGCCTAGCCCGCGGCGTCCCGGCTGGTAGGTCGAGGACGGATCCTTGACCATCAGCCCCTCGTTGCGGCGCTGCCGCGCATCGTCGAAATGGTGATCCACCTCCGCCGCCGAGCGCGCGGTGGCCAGGTGCGAGTAGAGGAACCGCTCGTCGCTGCCCGCCGGGAGCTCCAGCCCCTCCAGGGCGCGGCGGCGATCGCGCAGCGGGGTCTCCAGCAGGTCGGCGCCGTCCAGGTGCAGCAGGTCGAAGGCGACCAGCACGACCGGGACCTGCTCCAGGAGCTCGGCGGAGGGGCTGACCCGGCCCAGACGGGTCTGCAGGCTGGCGAAGTCCAGGACCGATCCGGACCGATACGGCACCAGCTCCCCGTCGATCACCAGCCGCCGGTCGATGCGGGCCGCGGCGGCCACGACCTCGGGGAACGCCGCGGTGATCTCCTTCAGGTCGCGGCTGAAGAGGCGCGGCGCGGCGCCATCCAGGTGGAGCTGGGCGCGGATGCCGTCGTACTTGTCCTCGATCCAGGCCTCGTCGCCGACCCGGCGCATGACCTCCGCGGCATCGGCCACCGGGGTGGCCAGCATGAAGCGGATCGGGCGCCCGACGTGCAGCGCTGCGCCGGCCAGCCGGCCGGCACGGGCCAGGACAGCGGCCTCGCCCGGCTCGCCGACCAGCATCAGCGCCCGTCGCACGTCGGGAGCCGGCCGCTCGAAGGCGGCGGCGATCGCCTCCTCCAGCAGCCCCTCGCGCAGCCCGATGCGCAGCTCCCGGGAGGCGATGCGCCCGATGTAGCGGGCCTCCGCCGGCATGGCACGGGCCAGCAGCGCGGCCATGGTCGCCACCCGCGCCTCGGCGCCGGGGGTCTCACTCATGGCGCGGAATGCGGCATCCACGTCGGCCACGCTGAGCGGCGGCCCCTCCGGGGCGTGGCCCTCCAGCAGCTCCGCGGCGGCGTCGCCGATGTCGGAGTGGCGCAGGTAGGCGTCGCCCAGCGCCTCGGCATCGGCGCCGGCGGCGGCGGCCAGCGCCTGGCTGTGCTGGACCCAGCCCAGCCCCAGCCGGTCGGCGGCGCCGGGGAGCGGCCGGCCGGCGAAGAAGGTGGCTGCGATCGGCAGGTCGGTGGCGGGCAGCTCTCGCAGGTAGCCGGCCAGCAGGTCGCGCTTGCGAAGCTTGGAGCTGGTGGCTGCCACCGCGTCGGCCGTGGCGGCGAACGCGGCGAAGGCGGCGCTGGGCATCGCCCGGAGTGTACCGGGGCCGGTGCGCGGCTATGCGGGCCTCTAGGAGCCCGACCGTCCCTGGTCGGACTCTCCCTCCAGCCGCTTGGCGCGCTCGACCAGCTCGGCCACGCGCCGGCCGCCCTTGCGGCCGATCTCCTGGAAGTGCTCCGATGGGTAGCGCTGGCTGACCGCCCTGCCACCCTTCTGGCCGATCTCCGCGAAGAACTCGGGGCCGTACCGCGCCCGGGTCGCGCGGCCGCCCTTGCGGCCGGCGTCGCGCACGCTCATCGGCTCCTGCTTGCGCTCCTGCTTGTCGTCGTCAGCCATGGCGGCTCCTCGTGCTGCAGCGCCCCGGCAGCGGCCGGCGCGTCAACCGAGCAACCGTCTGCAGGATCGGTGCCGGGCGGTGGCCGGTAGAATGCCGCCCCATGCATCCGTTCGCCCGCAACCTGGTCATCGGGGCGGTCGGCCTGCTGATCGCCGGCGGCCTGTCAGCCATCGCCATCCTCGGCGACGACTCGGGGGCATCGGTGGCGGCCATGCTTGCTTCAGGGCTGATCGCCACCACCATCGGCCTGTTCCTGTTCGTGCAGGGCTGGATCTGGTCGCAGCGGTCGTGGCGGCACGGGTCGGCCGGACGATCGGTCGCCATCGCCGTGGCCGGCGGGCTGATGATCCTGCTCGCCTCGGTGGCGCTGGCCGGAACGGTGGTGCTGGTGCTGCTCTTCTACGCCGGCTGAGGGGCGGCATCGGCCATGCCCGCCGGGCGGCTTGCTACCATTCCGCTGGCGCGCCCCCATCGTCTAGAGGCCTAGGACGCCACCCTTTCAAGGTGGAGATCACCGGTTCGAATCCGGTTGGGGGCACCATTCCCGGGGCCACTCAGACGTGGTTGATCTCGACCCGGTCGCCGCAGTCGGGGCAGTAGAGCAGGAGCAGCTTGGGGTCCTCCGGCATCGGCCGCCAGGAGTACACGTTCGCCTCGGTGATCCGCTCGCCGCAGCGCGGGCACTCGGCGCCAATCTCCAGCCACTGGTCGCGCGGCACGTTCTGGCGGCCCATCAGTCCACCCGCTGCAGGCGTCCGGCGCCCGCATCGGCATCGCCCAGCGGGACCTCGGGCGGTGACTCCGCGACGAGCGGCGCGGGAGGCGCCCAGCCCGGCTTGCCGGTCGGATCGGTGGGAGACGGCTCCTGCGCCCCGTCGCCCGCCGCCGCGATGATCGCCTGCCGGGCGTGCTCCGCCCTGGCGCCGGGCTGAAGCAGCGGGTAGGCGCGCGCCGCGTAGCCCGGCCAGAGTCCCACGTCGCCGTCCCGGATCATGACCATGGTCCTGGCGAAGGCGCGGGTCACGTCCTGCACCGAGCGGTCGAGCACCTGGTACTCGCGGCCGGTCAGCTGGCGCAGGGCGGCGGGCAGGGTCTCGACCAGGGCGGCGGGGTCGGGATTGCGGTCCAGGGCGCGGGCCAGGGCGGACACGACCTCCTCGTCCGTCAGCCCTTGGGGCAGCGGGCGGCTGATGAACTCCATGCGCGGATCGCGCGACGGGCCGCGGATGGTGCGGATCAGGGACTTGAACATCGGGCCACCGATTGTAGCGCGGCCGGAATCGGGTCCGGCGGCCATCGGTCCGGCGGCCATCGGTCCGGCGGCCATCGGTCCGGCGGCCATCGGTCCGGCGGCCATCGGTCCGGCGGCCATCGGTCCGGCGGTTGGTATACTGGCGTCTCCCGTGAGGCATGCTCGCACCCGCGCAGCCTGAAACCCGCCTGGGCCCCGGCCGCCCGCGCTGCGCACCATGCCCTGCGGTCGGCCCGCTCGCAACAGGAGACAGCTCATCACCGTGCGCGTCAGAAAGGCCGTCCTGCCGGCGGCCGGCTTCGGAACCCGCTTCCTGCCCGCCACCAAGGCCATCGCCAAGGAGGTCATGCCCCTGGTCGACCGGCCGATCATCCAGTACGCGGTGGAGGAGGCGGTCGCCTCGGGGATCGAGCAGATCATCATCGTCATCTCCACCGGTCGCAGCGCGATCGAGGATCACTTCGACGCCAATCCGACCCTGGAGCGCTGGCTGGAGGAGCGTGGCGACATCGAGATGCTGCGCGCGGTGCGGCGCATCACCGAGGTCGGGCCCATCGCCTTCGTGCACCAGAAGGAGCAGCTCGGCCTGGGGCACGCGGTGCTGATGGCGAAGGAGCTGGTCGGCGAAGAGCCATTCGCCGTGCTGCTCTCCGACGACGTGATGCTCAACCCGGGCGGGCAGCCGGTCACCCGCCAGCTCATCGACCAGCACGCCGCCCACCGCGGCAGCGTGGTGGCCGTCCAGCGCGTCCCGCCGCGTGACGTGACGCGCTACGGAATCGTCCGACCGGTGCACGAGGAGGGACGGCTGGTGGAGATCGGCGACCTGGTGGAGAAGCCGTCCGAGGCGGACGCGCCGTCGGACCTGGCGGTCCTGGGTCGCTACGTGCTGACGCCCAGGATCTTCGACGTCCTGGAGACGACCCCCCGGGGTGCCGGAGGCGAGATCCAGCTGACCGATGCCATCCGCTCGCTGATCGACGACCAGCCCGTCTTCGGCTACCAGTTCGAGGGCGTGCGCCACGACGCCGGCACCAGGCTGGGCTGGCTCAGCGCCAACGTGGCCATGGCCCTGGAGTCGGAGGACGCGGACGAGTTCCGCGCCTACGTCCGCGGGCTGGACCTGCGAGACTGACGCGGCACCCCTGAGGCGACACGGAGGGCCACGGTCGTGGAGATGATCGGGCGGCTGATCAACGAGCGCTACCGGCTCATCGCCCCCCTGGGCGAGGGCGGGATGGCCACGATCTGGCGCGCCGTGGACCAGCAGCTCGACCGCGAGGTGGCGGTCAAGATCCTGCGCGAGCAGTTCGGCACCGATGCCGGCTTCGCCGCCCGCTTCCGCCAGGAGGCTCGCTCGGCCGGGTCGCTCTCCCACCCCAACATCGTCCCGGTCTACGACTACGGGACCGATGTGGAGGTCGGCACCCAGTACATCGTCATGCAGCTGGTGGAGGGCGAGGACCTGTCCACCATCCTGCGCGAGCGCGGGAACCTGTCGACCGATGATGCCGTCCGGGTGGCCCTGGGCGTGGCGTCCGCGCTGGAGGCCGCGCACCGGCGCGGCATCGTCCACCGCGACGTCAAGCCGGGCAACATCCTGATCACCGACGACGGCGACGTGAAGGTCACCGACTTCGGCATCGCCCGTGCCGTCTCCGAGGCGTCCATGACGGTCACCGGCACGACCCTCGGCTCGGTGCACTACTTCAGCCCGGAGCAGGCGCGCGGCGACGAGGTGACCGGCGCCTCCGACGTCTACGCGCTGGGCATCGTGCTGTTCGAGATGCTCACCGGCCGGCGGCCGTTCGAGGGCGACTCGGCGGCAGGCGTGGCGCTCAAGCGCCTGAACGAGGACCCGCCGCGCCCGGAGACCTTCCGGCCGGTGCCGTCCGGCCTGTCGGCCATCGTGATGCGCGCCCTGGAGCGCGACGCGGCGCGCCGCTTCCCGGATGCCGGCTCGCTAGCGGAGGCGCTGCGCAGCTGGCAGCGCGAC
>JBOGSY010000050.1:0-10047 GCA_050691915.1 Candidatus Limnocylindria bacterium
GCCGCGCGCAGCGAGGGGACCAGGCCGATGAGCACCACCAGCACGATCCCCGGCGGCCACGCGCTCAGGGCCACCAGGCCGCCGACCCCGGCCGTGCCCGCGAAGACGATGGCGACCATGGCCACGTCCAGCATCCAGCCACCGCCGCCGCTGCGCGCCACCGCGAGCTCCAGGCGCAGCAGCCCCCACAGCAGCAGCGCCGCCAGCGGCGCCAGCAGCAGGCCGCCGAACTCCACCACCACCCGCCCAAAGACGGTCAGCGCCACGCCTCCCGCGGCCAGGGTGGCGTAGCGCGCCAGGCCGAGGCCGGGCCGCGCCGCGCCCAGGACCAGGACGGCACCCATCCCACCGACCGCCAGCTGCACGCCCACCGCCACCGCCAGCCAGAAGACGCTGCTCACCCAGCCGATGGCGGCCGCCGCGGCCAGGATCAGGGCCAGCAGGATCGCCTCGGGGTGCTCGAGGCGCGAGAGGGCGCGCTGGGCTGCCTGGCCGCGCACCATGCGTGTGATCACCGGGCGCTCCGCAGCAGGGTGGCTGCGTCCCGGGTCCCCAGCACCTGGTCGGCGGTGAGCCATGCGCGGCGGGCCATCGACACGGCGTAGGCCAGCTGGCCCAGCTCCTCGGTCCGATGCGCGTCGCTGGCCAGGCTGAGCCGCACCCCGGCCTCGCCCGCCGCCCGTGCCAGGGCATCGTCCAGGTCGAGCCGCGGGCTGCCGTTGACCTCCAGCGCCGTCCCGTGCCGGGCGGCCGCCTCGAAGACGCGCGGCCAGTCCAGGACGACCGGGTCGCGGCGGTTGACGATGCGGCCGGTCGGGTGGGCGATGACATCGACGTGCGGGTTGGCGATGGCCGCCAGCGTGCGGCGGGTGAGCTGCTCGCTCGACTGTGCGCGGGCGGTGTGGATGGATGCCACCACGAGGTCGAAGGAGGCCAGCAGCTCATCCGGATAGTCCAGGCTGCCATCGGCGCGGATCTCCATCTCCGTGCCGTGCAGGATGCGAAACGGCGCCAGCTCGGCGTTCAGGCGGGCGATCTCGGCGCGCTGCTCAGCCACCCGCTCCGGGGAGAGGCCCCGGGTGATGCCCAGCGACGGCGAGTGATCGGTCAGCACGATCCAGTCGCGCCCCAGCGCGCGCGCCGCGCGGGCCATGACCTCGATGCTGTCCACTCCATCGGTCCAGTCCGAGTGCACGTGCGTGTCGCCGCGAACCTGGTCGGCGGTCACGAGGTCCGGGAGCTCGCCGCGCAGCGCGGCCTGGATCTCGCCGCCGTCCTCGCGCAGCTCGGGCGGGATCCACGGCAGGTCGAGCCTGGCATACACCGCCTCCTCGGTGGCCTCCGGCTGGAGCTCGCCGGAGTCCACGACCTTGAAGCCCTTCTCGGACAGGCTGAGCCCGCGGTCGAGGGCCATGCCGCGCAGCCGGACGTTGTGCTCCTTGCTGCCGGTGAAGTGGACCAGGTGGGTGCCCCACGCCTCCGGCGGGCAGACCATCAGGTCCACGCGCGGCCCGCTGGCCAGCACGATGCTCGACTTGTCGATGCCCGCCGCCAGCACGCTCTCCACCTCGGCCAGGCGGTCGAGGGCCCCGATGAGCGCCGACGGGTCGGTGGTCGCCGCCAGCAGGTCCAGGTCACCGATGGTGGCGCGCCGGCGCCGGAGCGACCCGGCCGGCTGGATGCGCACCACTCCCCGGACGTCGCTGAGGCGGTCCAGCAGGCCGGCGATGAGCGCATCGGCGTCGTGCAGCAGGAGCCGGGTCGCGACCCGCTCCAGGCGAGCGATGCCGGCCAGGATGTTCTGCTCGGTGCGCTCCGAGAGGCCCTTCAGCCCGCGCAGCTGCCCGTCGGCGGCGGCAGCGCGCAGCGCGGCAACCGAGTCGATGCCCAGCTCCGCGTGCAGCTGCCGTACGGTACGCGGCCCGACGCCCGGGACGTGCAGCATCTCGAGCACGCCGCCGGGCACCTGGGAGAGCAGGCGCTCGTGGTACTCCAGGCGACCCGTCTCGGCCAGCTCGGCCAGCTTGGTCGAGAGCGCCGGTCCCGCGCCGGCGATCTTCGGCGGCGTCCCGCGGCGATAGAGCGCCGCCACGTCGTCGGGGTAGCGCTCCACCACGTCGGCCACGCGCCGGTAGGCGACGGACTTGTAGACCACCTCCCCCAGGATCTCGAGTATGTCGCCGATCTCCCGGAACACGCGTGCCAGCTCGGCATTGGTGACGACCGCGTCCGGCGAACGGGATGCGGCACGGGGTCGAGGCATCGCGCGTCATTCTACGGGCACGAACGAGGCCCGACCCCTCATCGGGATCGGGCCTCTATCCTGGGTCCGGTCGGTCGTCAGTGCTTCGGCGCGCGGAAGGCCCGGGTCAGCCGTCCGACGATCGTCTGTCCGCGACGGCGGCGGATCACGTCCGTCGCCCGGCGCCGGCGCCGGGCCTCGCCCAGCAGCTCCTCCTGGCGGAGCGCCGCCAGCAGACCGAGGTACGTTGCTCCTCGACTCATGGGTTCACCTCTCTGGTCGCCAATCGCGCGGTCGTTGCGGGGTCGCCTCAGCGGCCCCGGCTGTCGACGCCCCAGCGGATGGCGGCGAGGTCGAAGATCCCGATGAGGATCACCACGATCGCCAGCTCCAGCACGATGGCCTCCCTGTTTCCCTGGGGGTAACTTGTCTTGTGCCTTTCACTGGTTACTGTATGCCTTCCCAGGTAACTTGTCAAGGGGTCTATACTGGTTACGCGATGAACCACACGCACGATGGCGTCCCCGAGCCGAACCAGCAGCAGGAGCTGTTCGTGGCCTTCGCGAACACGCTCGAACACAGCCGCGGGGTTTCCCGGGAGGCGATCCCCGACACGGAGAGCCTGCTGTCCTGGCTGCGCGACCGCGGGCTGATCAGCGCACGAGCGCGCACGGCCGAGGCCGCCCGCCTGCGTCGGGACCCGTCCGAGGCGGACCGCCGCCTGCAGCGCTTCCGAAGGCTGCGCGAGGTCCTGCACGGCACGGCCGCCGACATCGCCGCGGGCGGCAGGCCAAGCCCGGCGCATGTCGCCGAGCTCAACCACATCCTGCGCCACGGGCTCCACTACCACCAGCTGCGGCACGATCCGCGGGCCACGAGCTACGAGGTCACCCAGGTCGGCGACCGGCTGGACCAGGCGCGCGCCGCCATCGCCGGCTCGTTCGCGCACTTCCTGGCCGATGGCGCCGCCGAGCGGCTCCGGGTCTGCGCCAACGCCGGCTGCCGCTACGTCTTCGTCGACCGGTCGCCCACCGGCAGGCGTCGCTGGTGCGACATGCGGACCTGTGGCAACCAGGCCAAGGTGGCGCGTCATCGGGCTCGTGCGCGCCAGGGGCCCCAGGGGGTTTCTCGGGCGGACGCATCGGTCTAGAATCACGCCGGCCCACGACCGTGCAGCCGTCGGGACCGATGAAACCCGCAGCGAGGCGAACGCGATCCAACGTGGACGCAGGCTCCAGTAGTCGACGCGCGCGCCCGTGGCTGCCGCGGGGGGACCTGGCCTAGCGGCCCTCCCTCCCGGCCACCGCCGCGCCCCAGCCAGGTGGCCAGCTGCGCACACACGCGCAGACGGAGGAGGTGATCCCATGACCTCGTCGCAGACCAGCGGCCTGCTGGCGGAGGTCCAGGCGCTCATCCGTGAGCGCGAGCGTGACGGCGTGGTGGGCCTCGCCGAGCGGATCGGCGCGGCCGAGTGGGCGGACCTCGTTCCCCAGCTGGAGCCCAACGAGGTGGCCGTGCTGCTCCACTGGCTGCCGGACGAGGAGATCCCCGCCCTGCTGGAGGAGCTGGCCCCGCGGGAGGCGGCTCGCATCCTGCGCACGCTGGCGGCCCCCGAGGCGGCCAAGCTGCTGGAGGAGATGGACCCGGACGACGCCGCCGACGTGGTGGAGCAGCTACCGGCGCGCGATGCCGACGAGATCCTGGTCCGCATGCGGCCGAGCGAGGCGGCCGAGATCCGGGAGCTGTCCGAGTACCCGCCCGACAGCGCCGGCGGGATCATGACCCCCGCCTTCGTGGCGGTCACCCGCGACGCCCTGGCGCGCGAGGCGATCGCCGCCATCCGGCGCCTGGTCGACCAGGCGGAGACGGTCAACTACGTCTACGTCGTCGACGATCGGCGGCACCTGCTGGGCGTGCTCTCCCTCTACCGCCTGATCCTCAGCCCGGCGGACGCCCCGGTGGTCGAGCTGATGGCCCCGACCACGGTCCGGGTCAGGGCCGCCGCCGACCAGGAGGTGGCCGCCCGCCTGCTCACCGACCGCAACCTGCTGGCCATCCCCGTGGTCGACGACGAGGACCGGCTGCTGGGCATCATCACCGAGGACGACGTGGCCGACGTGCTCCAGGCGGAGGCCACCGAGGACATCGAGCGCCTTGGCGGCTCGCAGCCGCTGAACGTCCCCTATCGGCTCTCCAACGTGCCGCTGCTGGTGCGCAAGCGGGTCGGCTGGTTGCTGATCCTGTTCGTGGCCGAGGCCTATACCGGGACCGTGCTGCGCAGCTTCGAGGGGGAGCTGGCCGCCGTGGTGGCGCTGGGCTTCTTCATCCCGCTCCTGATCGGGACCGGCGGCAACATCGGCTCCCAGACCGTCACTCTCATCGTGCGCGCCATGGCGATCGGCGAGGTGACGTTGCGCGACCTGGGCTGGATCGTCCTCAAGGAGCTGCGGGTGGGGCTGATCATGGGCGCGGTGATGGGGGTGGTCGGCTTCGGCCAGGCGCTGCTGCTGGGAGTGGAGACCAACATCGCCCTGGTGGTGGCGCTGACCCTGGTCGCCATCTCGGCCTGGGCGGCCACGGTGGCGGCCGCGCTGCCGCTGCTCCTGCGCAGGCTGCGGGTGGACCCCGCGGTCGTGTCCGCCCCGTTCATCTCGACCCTGGTGGACGGAACAGGCCTGATCATCTATTTCGAGATCGCCCGCCTGGTGCTCTCCCTGTGATCAGCCTCCGCGCTGGATGGCGCGGTAGCGCGCAGGCGTGACCCCCACGTAGCGCAGGAACCAGCGGGTGAGGTGGCTCTGGTCGGCGAACCCGACCGCCAGCGCGATCTCGGCCAGCGACTCCGAGCCATGGGCCAGTCGCTCCGCCGCGCGCCGGACGCGGACCTCTCGAAGGTAGGTCCCCACCGACCGGCCGCAGCCCCTGCGGAACGCGCGCGCCAGGTGGCCCGGGTGCATGCCGATGCCGGCCGCCACCTCCGACAGGCCGATCGGCTGGGCGTACCGCTCCTCCAGGATCAGCACGGCGCGGTCCAGCAGCGCGCGGTCGGCCGACGGAGGCGTTGCGTCCCGGATGGCGGCGGCCGAGATCTCGAGCGCCAGGCCCTCCATCGCCAGGGCGGTCACCTCGTCGGGTCGCGCCAGCTCCTCGTGGATGCGCCACGCCAGGGCCAGCGCGTCCGGGCGCCGCCGCGACCGCCGCCCGGCCGGCTGGTGCAGCCGGGGGGTCTCGACCTCGGGCTGGACGATCACGACCCGCGCGCCGGAGCGGTCATGGAACCGATTGGCATGGCGCTCGCCGGCCGGCTCGACCACCAGCGTCCCCGCCGGACAGTGGCCCTCGCTCCCGTTCCACCACCCCTGGAAGGCGCCGGCCACCACGACCGCGATGGTCGCCCGGTCATGGTCATGCGGCGCCAGCCGCAGGCCGGGCGGGAAGCTGAGCTCCGCGATGCCGAAGCCGGGCACGGACAGATGGCGCGCTCGCTGGGCGCCCACGCTGACCGGGACACTGGCAGCCGTCACACCACTACTACCCCCGCGGCCGATGGCGAGTTCACGGCGCGGCAGGTTCCAGCGCGGCGACGCACGTTCAAGACTGCGCGGCGGGCAGGCCCGATGGTGGCCGCACGCAGATCGGGAGAGCACATCATGAGACTTGCACGAGGCGGCGCCCTGGCCGCAAGCCTGGCCGGGCTGCTCACCCTGGCAGCGGCGCTGCCGGCCGGGGCGTCCGCGCCGACCTATTCGACCGGCGGCGGGCACGTCCTGTTCGCCGGCGAGATCGACCTGGGATTTTCGTTCAGCGCGGTGGTCCAGCCGAACGGGGCGGCGGCGGGTTCCTTCCATCACTCGTTTGAGTTCGACGGCCACCAGATCGACTACTGGGGCAGCGTGACCTGCCTGAGCGTGGACGCCGCCAACGGCCGGGCCTGGATCGGGGGCGTGCTGACCAAGGTGACCTCCACCCACCCGGACGTGGTCGAGCTGCCGGGCGACGATGCCTGGTTCAGGGTGCTCGACTCCGGGCCGGGACCGAACGCCGACGACCGGTCGACGTTCATGGGCTTCCAGGGCTCGGCCGGGATCGACACCTCGGAGCAGTACTGCGCCGAGATGCCGTGGCCGGACAACAACGAGCGAACCCACCCGGTCGTCGCCGGGAACGTCACCGTCAGCGGATGAACGTGCCGACGGCATCCGTCTGATGGCGAGGGGCCGGGCGCGGGTCGCCCGGCCCCGAATCGCATGCGTCAGGCGCCGATGGGGTGCCAGACCGTCTTTGTCTCGACGAACTCGCTGATCAGGTACGGCGACTGGGCGCGCGGGCTGAGCCAGTCGACCCCCGCCTCGCCGCCGGCCGGCGGTCGCACCAGGCGCTTCACGTTCTCGGTGGCCAGCTCCTCGATCGCCGCACCCTGCGCCGGGTCCGCGCCGAAGGCGTCCAGCCCGTTGACGTCCATGTGGCCGGCCAGGTGCTGGACCAGCTCGCGGCGCAGGCCGGTGATCAGGTTGACGACGCCGCCGGGCACGTCCGACGTGGCCAGCACCTCGGTCAGGGTCACCGCCGGCAGCGGCCGCGACTCTGAGGCGACCACCGCCGCCGCGTTGCCGGAGACGATCACCGGCGCCAGGCGGCTCACCAGTCCCAGCAGGCTGGAGGCCTCCGGCGCGATGACGCCCACCACCCCGGTCGGCTCCGGCACGCTGAAGTTGAAGTAGGGCCCACCCACCGGGTTGACCGTGCCCAGCGACTGGCTGTACTTGTCGGCCCAGCCGGCGTACCACACCCAGCGGTCGATGGCGGCGTCCACCAGCCGGGTCGA
Organism: Candidatus Limnocylindria bacterium; assembly: GCA_050691915.1. Taxonomy (GTDB): domain Bacteria; phylum Chloroflexota; class Limnocylindria; order QHBO01; family QHBO01; genus JBOGSY01. The sequence goes on from JBOGSY010000050.1 coordinate 7,068, forward strand.
CCGCCGGCGGGAGGCGCCCTCGGCCGCCACGACCTCCGCGATGAACTGGTCGCGGCGCCCCTCCATCAGCTCGGCGATGCGGTACAGGATCTGGCTGCGGTTGAAGGCGGTCCGGGCAGCCCAGCCCGGGAAGGCCTTGCGGGCCGCTCGCACCGCGTTGCGGATGTCCTTGCGGGTGCCGCGGCAGGCGTTGGCCAGCAGCCGCCCGCGTGCGTCCAGCACCTCGTAGGCACGCCCGGACTCGGTCCGTGGAAAGGCCCCGCCAATGTAGAGCTTGTAGGTCTTGCGCACGCCCAGCCTATCAGCCGGCGTGCCGCTGCCGTCGGTGGTGGCCAGCGGCGCCGACCTGGGCTGCTCCAGGACCGATGCCCGGCGCGAGGCCCGCGCCCGGGTGGCGACCGGCTTCGCGCGGGGGCTCATCGGCCGCTGGTCCCGTTGGGAGACAGGTCCAGGTAGGCGGCCAGCCCGTGGAGCCCGCCCTCGCGCCCGTAGCCCGATTCCTTGTAGCCGCCGAAGGGGCTGGTCGGATCGAAGCGGTTGAAGGTGTTGGCCCATACCACCCCGGCCCGCATGGCGCTGACCATCTTGAAGATCCGGCTGCCCTTCTCGGTCCACACCCCGGCCGACAGGCCGTAGGGTGTGTTGTTCGCCTTCTCGATCGCCTCGTCAGGGGTTCGGAAGGTCAGGACCGACAGCACCGGGCCGAAGATCTCCTCCTGGGCGATGCGGTGCGATTGCGAGACGCCGGTGAAGAGGGTGGGCCGGAAGAAGAAGCCGCGGTCCGGCAGCGCGCAGTCCGGCTGGAAGATCTCGGCCCCCTCCTCGATCCCCGACTGCACCAGCTCCTGGACCTTGGCCAGCTGGCCGGCCGAGTTGATGGCGCCGACGTCCGTGTTCTTGTCCAGCGGGTCCCCCACCCGCAGCGTGCCCAGGCGATCCTTGAGCTTGTCGAGCAGCGGCTCGTATACGCTCTCCTGGACGAACAGGCGCGACCCGGCGCAGCACACCTCGCCCTGGTTGAAGTAGATGCCGTTGATGATGCCCTCGATCGCCTGGTCCAGCGGCGCATCGTCGAACACGATGTTGGCCGCCTTGCCGCCCAGCTCCAGGGTGAGCTTCTTGCGGGAGCCGGCGACCGCGCGGGCGATCATCTTGCCCACCGCCGTCGAGCCGGTGAAGGCGACCTTGCTCACGTCGGGGTGCGTGACCAGCTCCATTCCGATCTCGCCCGGGCCGGTGATGATGTTCACCACTCCCGGCGGCAGCTCCGCCTGGCGCACGACGTCGGCGAACAGGTACGCGGTCAGTGGCGTCGTCGAGGCCGGCTTCAGGACGACCGTGTTGCCGGCCGCCAGGGCCGGGGCGATCTTCCAGGCCAGCATCAGCAGCGGGAAGTTCCAGGGGATGACCTGGGCGGCCACGCCCAGGGCGCGTGGCTCGCGGCCCGGGAAGGCGTACTCCAGCTTGTCCGCCCAGCCGGCGTAGTAGAAGAAGTGGGCCGCGGCCAGCGGGACGTCGACGTCGCGCGACTCCTTGATCGGCTTGCCGGAGTTCATGGTCTCCACCACCGCGAACTCGCGGCTGCGCTCCTGCAGGATCCGCGCGATGCGGTACAGGTACTTCGCGCGCTCGGCGCCGGAGAGGCGCGACCAGGTCGTGTCGTACGCCTGCCGGGCGGTGGTCACGGCCCGGTTGACATCGGCCTTCGACGCCCGGGCCACCCGGGCCAGCGGCTCCTCGGTGGCGGGGTTGATGACCGTGAAGGTCGCCCGCGAGCGAGACGGTTTGAACTCATTGCCGATGAAGAGCCCGTACTCGGGGCGAATGCTGATGTGGTCGGTCGCCTCCGGGGCGGGCGCGTACTCCCAGGGGACCTTGCCGCCGGCGGATAGGCCCCACGAGGCGGTCGCCGGGCGGGTCTCCGGCTTCTTGGTGAGCGTCATGTCGCCTCGATTATCGCACCGCCGCCACCTGGCGCCGCTGGCGCCGCGCTCGGAAGCGAGCGAACGGCCCGGAGCGCTGCCTCCGGGCCGCGGGTCACCACGGTTCTCAGTCGATGGCCGGGTTCACGTCGTCGGCTTCGCTGAGCGGGCTCGCGTCGGCCAGGTAGCAGCCGTCGCCCTTGCCCGGATCGCCCGAGTCGGGCCCGTGGTGGGCGGTCTCCAGGCCGAACCACGCCGGGCCCTGGTTGGCCAGCGGCGCCATCGTGTCGCAGGTCAGCCAGGTGCCGTCGAGCTGCATCTGGAACGCGTAGTGGTTCTGGCCGTTGGCGATCACCTGTCCGTTGTGACCGATGACGTGCGAGTGGGCTGACGCCGCTGCTGCGCTAACCGCGAGCAGGGCGAGTGCCGCCAGCAGGGCGGCTGGGACGCGGAAGAGTCGAATCATCGGGACCTCCTGTCAGCGTGGCGCTTGCGACGTCCACCTCCAGCGCGGGAAGCAGGACGCGACACTCTGACTCGCTGCCGAGTGCCGCCGCCGCCGCCCGCGCCGACCGTATGGGGTCGAACGCCCATCCATCGAGCACGATCCCGACCGACTCGGCATCCCGCAGGAGAGCGATGCTCGAGACGCCGAGACCGGCAAGCCTCGACGCCTCGGCCGATCCGATCCGCACGGCGGCGTCCACCGGCCAGAGGATCAGCACCTTCGCCATCGTCTCCTCCTGCGCGACCGTTTCGGTATGCGTCGCGCTCTTCGACGGCACGCTATGCGCGTCGCGGACCCTCGATCATCGGGTGAACCCCGTACCAGCGGTGGACCGCACCAGTGCCGCCAGCTCGGTCCGATTTCGGAGTCCGAGCTTGGCGAGGACATTGGTGATATGCCGCTCGACGGTCTTGGGCGAGACGCGCAGAACGTCGGCGATCTCTCGGTTGCTGTCACCCCCGGCCACCAGGCGGGCGACCTCGCGCTCGCGATCGGTCAACGCCGCGAGCCCCAACCCACCGGCGGCACGACCCCGCCGCCAGGCCCGCAC
>JBOGSY010000051.1:0-9874 GCA_050691915.1 Candidatus Limnocylindria bacterium
GTGCCCTCTTCTGAACGAAATGAGAACAACCGACACACTCCGGTGACGGAACGGTCGGTTGCACTACATGCTCCCCGACGACCTAAGTGCCCACATTCGGTCGGCGGATCTCAGCACCCTCGGTATGGCGTCAGGACGCTCGTTGGTACGAAAGTACTGACTCACCCGGTACTCTACTCTGCCTTCGTCCGAAAAGTCAAGCCCTGCGCGGGGTTGCTGATGCGACAAGTCAATTCTGAATGGACTGCGACCGTTCGAGTCGGTGGAGCAGCGTGGAGATTTCCACGGAAGGCGCCTCGGAAAATTCGTCCTGAACACGTCGTGCGTAGCTGGCGATCAGCTCCCGAGCTGCCTTGTGGCGCCCCGATGCGGCGAGGTGGGTGGCCATTGCCACATAGGCCTCATCGTCAAATTGATCGAGCTCGACCAAGGCTGATGCGGCCCGGATGGAGAGGTCGGGCGACGCGAACTGAGACCCGATCGCAAGTGGCATGAGCATGTCCCGGATCTCAGAGTGAACAGAGGTCTGCAGACGCGAGGCCCAGTCTTCGTACCTCAGTTCCGCTAGGAATTCCCCTCGTAGGAGAGCAATTAGAGCGACAGCTGCCTCCCGGGCATCCGCGGCAGATGGACCCCGAAGTCTCTCAGCTAGGCGGCGCGCTTCCTCCAAGTCCGTCCGGACGAGGTCAGGATTGAACTGCACGACATCCACGTTGCTGACGATGTACTGGGGGCTCTCGCCATCTCGGTAGTCAGGATCGATGGCCCTGCGCAATTGGAAGACGGTTTGATTGAGGCTGTTCACTGCCGCCCCCGGATCGGCGTCCGGCCACATGACGTCAAGGACCATGTCGCGCGTCAACGTTGCGCCGGCGTGGGCGATGAGGAGGCCTAGAAGATTTCGCGTCCGTCGCCGATCTACAGCGATGGTCGGCCCATCCCAACTCGCTCTGTGGATGACGACGGACCCAAACGACCGCGCAAATAGTCGACTAGCTCGACTCTGCGCGAGCTTTCGGCGCGCTTCCGCGACATCTGCTCCGCCGATCTCCATGAGGCTGCCCATAGTCTGCTTGTTGGCGATTCGCGTGATCGTCGTCAGGAGTACGGGTCTGCCGGGCGCAGCCTCGCGCAGCAAGCTCACGATTCGATCCCTCCATCCGTCCGGGTCAGACTCAGCCAGCACAGCGACGAGTCCCGCGCCCTCGTCGGAGTTGGCGACGGACTCTGCCGATACTAGGAACTGGCGTAGCCACCAACGTAGAACCCTTAGCAGCCCTTGATCCCTTGCACGGATGATTGCTTCACGCGCGAAGCGGAGATTACGAGCGCCACCATGCTCCATCGCCAAAGTGGCGAGCTTTAGCAAACCCAACGTGGCGCTGTATTGGGCTCCCCGGGCCTCCCAGACTCGCAGGCGCTCTCGCTCGTCCAGGCATTCGCCGCGACAGGCTCCCGAATGTACGGCAATCGCACGGGCGGGAATCATGATTGGTTCGAGACGCGGGTCGGCCTCCGCTGGTAGTGCTTCCATGAGCCGACGTTCTTCTGACCCATCGTTCCCAGACAAGTGGAGGCACTCCACCAGCAAGGCTGTGACGAGCTCTGCCGTTGGTCCCAAGGATCTTGGTTCTTGAAGAATCCGATACAGGGCATCGGTCGCCACACCAAATTTTCCTTCGTGAGCAGCGACTAGCGCGCGACCGTAGAGCGCTTCGGCATGTGGGCGCGCCCAAGGTTCGGTACGAATGACCGCCGTCTCGGCAATCATTGCGGCCCGGCTGGATTGGCCTACGGCGAGGAGCGACGCAACGAGTTCCGCATTATCGGCAAACGGGCTTGCGGGCAAGCCACTCCAGAATCTGGCCGCGAGTTCGAGATTCCGCACACTTTCCTCTAGTTGGCCAACATGCCGTTGAGCAACTCCCATGTTGTGGAGGGCGATGGACGCGAAATGCTCCCAGCCACGCGATTTGGCCTCCACAGCAATCCGTCGAAACTCGCGGAGGACATCCTCAAATTGGGACTCCATCCATGCCGCGGTGATCGTCATGTTGCCCCGCAGCCGCAACCGAGTTGCATCAGCATCCTCAGGCGCCAAACGCAGACCAGCGGACGCGGTTTCAGCAGCGAGCGCAACCTCGCCTCGGTTGGCGTACACCGTACTCAGCTTGAGCGATGCCAGCGCTTCCATGCGGCGATCACCCTTTCGCGAGAAGTAGGCCTTGGCCCGCCCAATTGCGGCAATCGCTTCAGCCCACTCTCCGCGGATTCCCTTCGCCTCACCAAGTAGAAGCGACAGTCGTGAATTGTCTCGAACGGCTCGGCTTGGTAGCTGATCCAACCATTCATCGATGAGGCCGAGTCGTCCTTCTGAGGCCACATCTTCCCCATAGCGCGCAATCAGACGCGCAGCTTGTGGCTGCAGGCCCGCGCGCAGGTAGTGATGGATCGCCGAGGGCCACTCTTGGCTTGTCTCGTAGTAGGAGGCCGCATGAATGTGTAGGCCAGTAACCTCGCCCTCGGTGCGCTCGAGCAGCAGTCTCCGCTCAAGGAACTCGCGGAAGAGTCCGTGATATCGGTATGAGCCTCCACCTGTCCCGAGTTCGTACGTGAAAAGTCCGCGATGTTCGAGGTCAGCGAGCATTCGAGCCCCGTCCTGAATCCCAGCAAGCCGTTCCGCTAGTTCGGGGTCGATGTGATGAAGGATCGACGTGCTCAGGAGGAACTCGCGAATTCGCTGATCCTGCTGGTCGAGCACCTCTTCTGCCAGAAAGGCGAAAAGGTCGCTGTCGCTGGTCGCAGTGATGGACTGGATGAAAGCCCGCCTCTCCTCCGGTGTGCGGCGCTCACGCAGCGAGACCTCTACCAGCTGGAGCGATGCCGCCCAGCCCTCGGTCCGTCGCTCCAGCTCGGCGAGCTCCGTCGGATCCAGCGGGTCGTTGTAGATGTCCCGGAAGAGCTCATCGATCTCGCGGTCGGTGAAACGGAGGGCATCGGTCCGTATCTCGGCGTAGCCGGCGTGCGTCTTGAAGCGGGCGAACTGCAGGTGCGGCTTTGCGCGCGACAGGAACACGAAGCGGCAGGTGGGCGGGGCGTCGCGCAGGATCTGGTTCCACAGCCCGCGAACCTCGGTGACCGATGCCACGAACTGCCAGTCATCGATGATGAAGGTGCACGGCTCGGTCAGGCGCTCGTGCATCTCGGCCAGCAGGTAGGCCGCCACCCCGGGTCGCGACGAGCCCGGCCCGCCGAGCTGCTGGAGCATGGAATGGGCCCGTCGCCCGAACCCCGGATGACGCTGGCTGATAGCTTCGATCAGGTAGCTGATGTGGAGCGACCAGTCGCGGTCGTTCCGATCGAGCTTGTACCAGTAGCACGGGAAGTCGACCTCGCGCTCCCATTGCCACAGCAGCGTCGTCTTGCCGTAGCCGGCATCGGCCGCCACCACCACGGCGCGACACTCGGCGCTCGCGTTCAGCCAGTCGATCAGCCGGGCACGCCGCAGCGTCGGGGTCACGTAATGCGGCGACGTGACCTTGTTGTGGATCAGCGGGTAGACGTACTGGATATCCGACAATCGGCGCTCCGCCAGGGCCAGGACGCGATTCCCTTCGGGACCGATCGAGTGGCCGCGCCCCCCGCGGTTTCGGCCGGCTGCCAGGACAGGATACGGCGTGACCGATTATCAGCCGCTTATCAGCCGCTTGAACAGGGCCACCCCGGACCGCTCGCCTCTCCGCCGAGTCGCCAGACCGATGCCCTACCGAGCGCGCACGGTCTGGCCGGAATCCTGCACCTGCGGCACGGGCATGCAGGTCCGGCTGATCCTCGTTGGAGTCCTCATCGCACAGCTGGGCGATGCGGCCACGTTCGTGGTCGGCCAGGCGCTCCACGGCATCGGTCTGGAGTCCAACGGGCTCGCGGTGATGGCCTTCCAGGCCGGGGGAGTCGCCGGCGTCCTCTTGGCCAAGGGCGCCGTCATCGGCGTGGTGCTGCTGGTGCTGGCGACCACCGCCCACCGGTTCCCGCGGCTGATGGTGTGGGGCGGTGCGACGGGAACCGCCCTGGGCCTGCTGGGGGTGCTGGCCAACGTCACCTCGCTGATGCTGCTGGCCTGACGTCGGGCGGGCCGCGCCGTGCGGAGGCCAGCAGGTGCGGTGGTGCTGCGGCAGCAGGCCTGGGCGGTCAGGCGCGCAGCCAGGCGACGTACACCGGCGGGGTGCCGGCCGCGCCTTGCACCACGCTGGCGTGGACCTGCACGCTGACCTCCTCGCCGTCGCTGCGACGCAGCCGGACCTGGTCCCCTGTCCAGGAGCGCTCCCGAATGAACCGGGCCCACTCCTGATCGGCGGCGCGTTCGCGACCTACCAGCAGGTCGGCCACTCGCAGCCGTCGCAGCTGAGGCAGCGAGTAGCCGAGCAGCGCGAGCGCGGCGTGATTGGCATGCCGGTAGCGGCCGTTGGCATCGGTCATCAGGACGCCGGGCAGCGCCTTGAGGAAGGCCGCGGGCTCATCGTCGGCGACGTAGTCCAGGACCGCGGTGACCAGGTCGAGCAGCTCGTCCAGCCCGAAGGGCTTGGCCAGGATGGCGAAATCCGTCAGCTCCGCGAAGCGGGCACCTGCCCGGCGCAGCAGCTCGAAGTCCCCGGTCAGACCGATCCGGCAGCCGATCCGAGGGCAGCGCTCGGCGCATGGCCTTGATCAGCTTGATGCTCTGCTGCCGCGCCGCGCGATTCGGCGGAAAGTCCACGATCGCCAGACGCGGCAGATCCTCCTGCACCCGCTCCGGGGCAGCGGCCGCGTCGGAGAACCGGCTGACCGGATAGCCCTCCCCGGTCAGAATCTCCACCAGCAACGCGGAAAGCGTGGGATCGCGCTCGAAGACGTAGACGTGCGGCCGATGAGCCAAGTCCGTCCCTCTGCTCGGGAGCCTTCCGGGTGGGGATTATCCACCGATTCCGCAAGCGCCTCCACCGCCAACGCCGATGGGGGCCGCGCGCATCGGCTAGAGTCGGCCTGACGTGCGCGCCTTCATCGGTCTCGGTGGCAACCTTGGCGACCCGACGTCGGCGTTCGTCAGCGCCGTGCGCTCCCTGGAGGGGATTGGCCAGGTCGTCCGCGTTTCCAGCCTGTACGAGACCGAGCCGCGCGACCATTCCGACCAGCCGCGCTTCACGAATGCCGCACTCGAGTTGGAGACCGACCTCCAGCCTCCCGAGCTCCTCTTTCACCTCAAGCGCCTGGAGCTGGCGCTCGGTCGGGAGCCCACCACCCGATACGGCCCGCGCCTGGTGGACCTGGACATCCTGGCCTTCGACGGTCGCTGCGTGACCGACGTGGAGCTTGACCTGATCGTCCCGCACCCGCGGCTCCAGGAGCGGCGTTTCGCGCTGGAGCCGCTCGCCGAGCTCAACCCCACGCTCCAGCCTTGGCGTGGCTGCGCCGACCTCCGGACCGATGTCACCGTGGCGGACCTCCTTCCCAGCGTCGCGGAGCAGGACGTCGTCCGGATCTCCGGGCCCGAGTGGGCTGACCGCTAGGCGGTCGCTCGCTTCGGGGCGCCGGTCGGACTGGCGACCCGGAGCCCTGGTCCCGGCTAAGCCCCCAGATACTCTCAGGCGCGGATGACAGTCACGTTAGAGACGTGATCGGCGCCCTCATGGACCGATGGATCCCCGTTCCACGCTCGCCCGAGCCCCGCCCTGGCGCCTCTGGACGCCCGTCTGGCCTCTAACGTGACTGACAGTCGCAGGTGAGAGCAGACAGCCCAGGCGAGGCGCCGGGACAACCGACCCCGCACCCTAGAGGCGGACGCGGGGTGGGAACTGGCGATCGAAGGTGTGGACGCTGTCGATGAACCGCACCAGCCCGCGCTTGTAGCTCATCAGCAGGGAGTGGGTCCGTGCGCCGCCGCCGAAGAAGCGGACGCCGCGGAGGAGCTCGCCATCGGTCACGCCGGAGGCGCAGAAGACGACCTCCTCGCCGGAGGCGAGGTCGTTGGTGTAGTAGACCCGCTCGTTGTCGTCCACGTCCACGCCCATGGCCCGGGCGCGCTCGCGCTCCTCGTGCGAGCGCCAGGCGAAGACCCCCTGGATCTCGCCGCCCAGGCACTTGAGCGCGGCCGCGGTCAGGACGCCCTCCGGGGCGCCCCCGATGCCCATCACGGCGTGCACGCCGGTGCCCGAGACCGCCACCGAGATGCCGGCGGTCAGGTCGCCGTCGGAGATGAGCTTGATGCGGGCGCCGGTGGCCCGCACGTCGGCGATCAGCTGCTCGTGGCGCGGCCGGTCCAGGATCACCACGGTGATGTCCCACGGCCCGCGGCCCAGGCGCTCGGCGACGGTGCGGATGGTCACGTCTACCGGGTCGTTGATGCTGACGTGGCCGGCGACCTGCGGGCCCACGATCAGCTTGCGCAGGTAGGTGTCCGGCGCGTGCATCAGGCCGCCGGGCTCGGCCGCGGCCAAGACGGCGGTGGCGTTGGCGGACCCGGTGGCCACCAGGTTGGTCCCCTCCAGCGGGTCGACCGCGATGTCGATCTTGACGGCCGCCTCCGGGTTGCCCACCTTCTCACCGATGTAGAGCATGGGCGCGTCGTCCCGCTCTCCTTCGCCGATGACGATGGTGCCGCTCATCTCCGCCTCTTCCATGGCGCGGCGCATGGCTTCCACGGCGGCGTGGTCGGCGGCGTCGCGGTCGCCGCGGCCCATCAGGCGGGCGGCGGCGATGGCGCCCGCCTCGGTGGCCGCTACGGCCTCGACGGTGATCAGCTTGTCCATTGCGGCGGATTATCCGGGACAGGGGGGCTCGAAGGCCAGCGCCCGCTGCGCGGCACGACACCCACGAGCTCCTGCCGGCCGTACCATCACGGCGTGACCCTCCCGGACATCCGGGCCGTGACCATGCGCGCCGCAACGCGATCGGACGTCCCTGCCATCGCAGCCCTCATTGCGGCATGCGAGATCGGCAACGATGGTGTAGCCGAGGTCCATCCAAGCGACGTCGAGCAGTCCTTCGATCTCGCAGAGAACGAGGCAGGCGTGATCGTCGTCGAGTCACCGGATCATCTCGTCGGGTGGGCAACCGTTGCCGGCGGCAGGGCCGAAGCTGACGTCCATCCGGCATGGCGAGGCCTCGGAATCGGGACGGCCTTGCTCGCCTGGACGGAAGCGCAAGCGAGCGCATCCGGAGCGACCGGGGTGCAGCAGGTCACGACCAATTCGGACGAGGCGGCCAGGCTGTTGTTCGAGCGTCGTGGCTATCACCCCCATCACACATCATGGGTCCTGCGGATGCAGCTGACGGACGAACCGCCCGATGTCGTCGTGCCAGTAGGCATCGCGATTCGGCCGTACGGCTCTGATGACGCCGCGGCTACGTACCGCGTCATCGAGGACGCGTTCAACGAATGGCCCGACCGCCAGCCGCAGGAATTCGCGAGCTGGTCGGCGCACGTCCTCGCCCATCCGTCGTTCGCTCCGGGTCTGTCGCGGATCGCCGTGGATGGCGATGAGCTCGTGGGAGCGGCGCTCGTTGACGATTACGAGGACCAGGACGAGGTTTGGGTTCAACAGCTCGCGACCAAAGCGTCGCATCGGCGCCGGAGGATTGCGCGCGGCCTGCTTCAATCCGTGTTCGCCGCCGTCCATGACAGTGGGCGACGGCTCGTCGGGCTGTCGACTGGTTCCCACATGGGCGCCTTGGAGCCGTATGAGCGCATCGGGTTGCGGATCAGGCGCTCATATACCGCTTGGCAGAAGGACCTGAACCAGCCCGACGCCTAGTGGCGGAAGTGGCGGCGCCCGGTGAAGACCATGGCCATGTGATGGCGATCCGCCACCTCGATCGCCATCTCGTCACGGATGCTGCCACCGGGCTGGATGATGGCCGTCACCCCGGCCTGGGCTGCGATCTGGATGCCATCGGGGAAGGGAAAGTACGCGTCTGAGGCCATGACGGAGAGGGGAGCGCGTTCGCCGGCCTTGCGCAGCGCGACCTCCACGCTGACCACCCGCGATGGCTGGCCGGCGCCCATGCCCACCATCGAGTGCTTCTTGGCCAGCACGATGGCGTTCGACTTCACGTGGCGCACGGCGCGCCAGGCGAAGAGCAGGTCGGTCAGCTCCTCCAGGGTCGGGCGCCGCTGGGTGACGACCTGCAGCTTGTTGCGGTCCTCCTCCAGGTTGTCGAAGGTCTGGACCAGCAGGCCGCCGCCGATCCGCTTGAAATCGAAGTTGCCGATGCCCAGGTCGTTGGTGCCGTCGTCGTCGGAGGGCGGCACCTCCACGATCTCGAAGCCCTTCTTGGTGCGCAGGATCTCGAGCGCCTCCGGGGTGTAGCCGGGCGCCACGATCGCCTCGAAGAAGCCGGGCCGGATGGCTCGCGCGGCCGCATCGTCGACCACCCGGTTGGCACCGATGATCCCGCCGTAGGCCGACACGCTGTCGCCCTCGAGCGCCAGCCGGAACGCCTCGGCCAGGTCCACCACGCTGGCCAGCCCGCACGGGTTGCCGTGCTTGACGATGGTCACGGTGGGCGTCTTGAAGTCGCTGGCAATGCTCCAGGCCGCGTCCAGGTCCAGCAGGTTGTTGAAGCTCAGGTCCTTGCCGGCGATCTGGCGCGCCGCGCTGATGCTGCTGCCGCGCTGGGCCGGGTCCGCGTAGAAGGCGCCCAGCTGGTGCGGGTTCTCGCCGTAGCGCAGGTCCGCCTTCTTCTCGACCACCAGGGTCAGGCGGCTGGGAAACAGGGTCCCGGCCTGCTGGTAGAGGTAGGAAGCGATGTGCGCGTCATACGCCGCGGTCAGGGCGAAGGCCTCGGCCGCCAGCTTCTGGCGGGTCTCCGGGCTGACGGTGCCCAGGGCCTTCACGTCCCGCAGGACCGATGCGTACTGGGTCTTGTCGCACACCGCCGCCACGCCAGGGAAGTTCTTGGCCGCAGCGCGCAGGAGCGCCACGCCCCCGATGTCGATGTGGTCGAGCGCCTGGTCCAGCGTCGTCTCCCTCCGCGACACCGTCTCGGCGAACGGGTACAGGTTGACGACCACGATGTCCAGCTGCTCGATCCCGTGCTCGGCCAGCTGGGCCAGGTGATCGGGCTGGTCGCGGCGGGCCAGCAGGGCGGCGAAGATCTTGGGGTGGAGGGTCTTGACCCTTCCGCCCAGGATCTCGGGCGAATCGGTCAGATCGGTGACCGGGCGGACCTCGATCCCGTTCTCCCCGAGATGCGCCCGGGTCCCGTCGGTGGCGAAGCACTCGACGTCGGCCTCCCTGAGGCCCCGGGCCAGCTCGACGATCCCTTCGCGGTCCGAGACGGAGAGGAGAGCGCGCAAGGGGCGACCTCGTGCTGTGGCGATCGCCGGTCGATCGCCGGTCAATCGCTGGTATCGCTGGTGTGGTCGGGGTGGCGATTATAGCGGGGCGAGCGGCGCTCCTCGTGGGCGGCGTCCCACGGCCGGCGCAGATCTCCTCTGGCCCGAATCGATGCTCCGGTGTGCAGCGACTGACTTCTTGCGCGAATCGCCACCTGGTGGTGCTAACGGCCACGATGTGGGCGGTTCGAACCGCTGCGCCCCCGTTTCGTGGTGGGAATCGGTCACCGGCTGGCGGAAAGCGCCAAGAAGTGGCGGATCAGGGAAGAATCATGGCCGATACCGCCAGCAGGTGGCGAAAACGCGCCGACCCGCCGACCCGCCGACGCGCCGACGCGCCGACCCCCGACCCGATGCGCGACTCTGCGAGGCAAGCGACGCTCACGGTGGGAAGTGACTGACTTCTGGCCCGAATCGATGCTCACGGTGTGCAGCGACTGACTTCTTGCGCGAATCGCCACCTGGTGGTGCTAACGACCACGATGTGGGCGGTTCGAACCGCTG
>JBOGSY010000052.1:0-9689 GCA_050691915.1 Candidatus Limnocylindria bacterium
GGCCTGGGCCGCGGGCGGCTCGTGCGGCACCGGCCGGTCGCCGAGGGTGCGGATGGCCTCTTCGGCCAGCTCCATGGCCCGCAGCCAGTCGACCGTGGTCGGGTCGGGTCGGAGGTCGCCGACCGGGACCTCGGGCAGGGCTGCCAGCTCTGCCGCCAGGTGCTCGGCGGTTGCGCCCTCCAGCGTCGGCGCCGCCGGACGAGCCGTCCAGGCCTCCAGGCCGGCGGCGACGGCATCTGCCTGCTCGGCGCGAGCCGCCAGGGGAGACGGTGGATCGGGATGGCGCGCGGCCAGCGCTTCGGCACGGGCGAGCCGTTGGCCGACGGCGGTCGCCGAACGTCCCGCAACGGCGGCTTCGGCCGCCGCCAGCCGCTGCGCAAGGTCGCCGACCCTGGCCTGCAGCTCCTCGACCGCGGCGCTGCGGCCCAGGTATTCCTCGTGGAGCGTGCGCGCCTCCAGCAGCCGGGCCTCGGCGGCGGCGAGCCGGCTGCGTGCCGTGCGCAGGGGCCCCTTGGCGGCGGCGGTGTCCGCCCCGACGGCGTCGCGGCGGAACTGCTCCAGCCGCGCGATGGCCTCGGCCGCCGTGGCGTCGGTCCCGTGCGTGGCGGCGGCGCGCTGCATCTGGTCCTGGAGGTCGTCGGCGGCGTCCGCCACGGCCATGATCTGGGCCTGGCTGACCGACAGGGTGGCGCCGAACGTGTCGCGGGTCAGGCCCAGCCAGCGGGACGCGTCCGGCGTTCCGTCCAGGATCTCGTCCGACACGTCGCGCCCCAGGGCGACGTCCACCGCCCGGCAGGCGACCTTGCCGGCCAGGTCCTGGCTGATGTCGATGGTGCGGCCGTCGTCGAGCGAGAGGCGAGCCTCGACCTCCCACTGGTCTGGCAGGTCCCAGGGCCGGTGCCGCTCCGCCACCAGCCGCTCGGCGGCGGTGCCGGGGCCCTTGCCACGCCGCACACCGGTCAGGGCCAGGCGCAGGGCCGCGTGCCAGGTGGACTTTCCCGACTCGTTTGGGCCGGTCACCACCGTCATGCCCGGCGCCAGCTCCAGCGTCTCGCCGCGGAACGGGCCGAAGGCACGGGCGATGACCCGCTGGACGCGCATGTCAGGCGACCTCCAGGTCGCCGCGCCCCTCGAGCGCGCGCAGCCCGGTCAGGATCACGCGCCGGCGCAGGTCCTCGTCCGCGATCTCAGCCGCCGCGTCGCGGGCGAACTGGCCGCGGATGGTCTGCTCGCCGGCGATGGCCTCCAGGTCGTGGCCGACCGCCAGCCGGCCGCGCCGGATGACCAGCCCGTCCAGGTTGGTCCCGATCCGGGAGAGCTCGCGCAGGTCCACCTGGACCGCGGGCGCGACCTCCCCCTCCAGGGTGACCCGCACGCACCCGGCCAGGTCCGCGATGGCACCGGTCAGGGACGCGCGAAGGTCGTCCGCATGGGCCACGCCGTCCAGCGTGACGGTCACGTCGTGGACCGCGCTGACGGCCACGCTGCGCCGGTCGCGCGTCACCGCGCCGTCCGGGGCGACGGTGACCAGCACGGCACCCCGCTCCCCTTCCTCACCGAACTCGAGCGGGTCCGGGTTGCCGGGGTAGGTGTGCCGCTCCGCGTCCCGCGGCCGGTGGTAGTGGCCCAGGAAGGCATGGGCGATCCCTGCCTGCGCGATCTCAGCCGCGTCGAACGGCGCGTGGGGCTGCTTGCCACTCTCCTGCCACGCCAGCAGGCTGCGCTCCGAGGCATGGGCCAGGGCCAGGTGGACGCCGTCGCGGTCCACCTGGAAGCCGGCGAAGAAGCCATCCGTGTTGGCCGGCGCGCGATGCGCGGCGCCCCACAGCGTCAGCCCGGGCGCCAGCTCGACCGGAGTCAGGCGGGGCTCGGTGAAGAGGTGGACGTTGGCCGGCCACTCGACCAGCGCGTAGGGGCTGCGGGAGGAGAGCCAGTCGTGATTCCCGGGCGCCAGGTAGACCGGCCGCGACGTCCGGGCGAAGCTGGTGCGCAGGAACTCCATGGTGTCCGGGCTGACCCGCTCGTGCTCGAACAGGTCGCCGGCGCACAGCACCGCGTCGACCTGCTCCTCATCCGCCAGGGCCAGGATCCGGGTCAGGGTGGCACGCCGGTTCCGGCGCCGAAGGCGGGCGGTCTCCGGCGATGCCCAGGCGAACGGGGCGTCGAGATGCAGGTCGGCAAAGAGGAGCAGCTTCACTGCCCCGAAGGGTACTCAAGGTCGTGACAGCTAGGCCGTCACGAATCGGCAGGTCCCCGGCCGATGGCGGCCCGCCGGGCGGTCCCGCGACGCGGTCCAGCCGGGCGGCTCCCCCCACGCGGTCCAGCGCTCGGGACAGGGGTTACACCGCTCTGCGTCCGGCCAGCAGGTTGAAGACGAGCACGATGGCGGCGATCACCAGCAGCAGGTGCAGGAAGCCGCCCAGGGTGGTGCTGGTGATCAGGCCGACCAGCCAGAGCACCAGCAGGATGACGATGATGGTCCAGAGCATGGTCTCGTACCTCCTGGCCGGCCGACGAAGCAAGCGGCGTGCCGCCGGGCGGGCGCGCGGCCAGGGGAGACCTACTCGGCGCCCTCGCGCTCGTTGATCAGCTGGACCACCAGCAGGACGGCGGCGGCCACCAGGAGCAGGTTCACCAGCGGACCCCAGGCCAGCAGCAGCCCGATGAACCAGGCCACCAGGGCGGCGGCCACCAGCGTCCACATCATGCCGCCAGCGCCTCGAGCAGCAGGTCCACGTGCTCGGTCGGCTTCACGCGCTCGAGCACGTGCTCGACCCGCCCATCGGGACCGATGACGAAACTCGACCGCTCGACGCCGCGGTAGGTCCGGCCCATGTACTGCTTCTCGACCCATACGCCGTAGGCCTCGGCCACGGCGTGCCCCTGGTCGGACAGGAGCCGGTAGGGCAGGTCGTATTTGGTGCGGAACTTCACGTGGCTCCCGACCGAGTCGGGCGAGACGCCGAAGACCTGGATCCCGGTGGCCATCACACGTCCGAAGTTGTCGCGCATCGAGCAGGCCTGCGCGGTGCAGCCGGCGGTGTCGTCCTTGGGGTAGAAGTAGAGAACGTAGCGCGTCCCCAGCAGGCCCTCGCGGCTCACCGTCTGCCCGTCATCGGTGGCCATGCTGAACTCTGGCGCCAGGTCCCCGACGTTCGGCTTCATGGCCGCATCCTAGCGCACGCCGTCGCCCATCTCCTCGATCGCCACCAGCACCGGCGGCAGCTCACGAGGCAGCAGCCGCGCCGCCAGGTCGGCGGCGACCCTGGCGATGACAGGGTCGCCGGCCTCCGCCAGTTCGTGGCCCGCTTCGGCGACCGGGAGCAGCGTCGGCCGGTTGCCGGCCTGGACCAGAACGGTTGCCAGCAGCTCGCTCTCGTCGGGGTCGGCCCATCGGTCGCGAAGGCCATGGACCAGGGTCACCGGCCGATGGAGCATGCTGGCCAGGGCGAGCGGCGGGGTGTGGATCGCCTGCTCGGTCGCGGCCAGGCGCAGGTGCACCCCGATCCCGCCGGCCAGCGGGAGATCGAAGGAGGGCTCTCCCCGCTCGGCGCGCTCGATGATGTCCTCGCTCCACCGGTCGACGGCCCGCACCAGCGGGTGCTGGCGGTCGGTCCCCTGGCGCGCGCGCTCGGCCACGCCCCGCCGCAGCACGTCGCGCCAGGACCTGGCGGATGGACCGATGAGCGTCAGCGCCCCGACCGCGGGGTCGCCGATCCCGACCGACAGCGCCACGGTCGCCCCTTCCCCGTGGCCCAGGATGCCGGTGCGACGCAGGTCGAGCGCGGCATGCGAGCGCATGAAGGCCAGCATGTCGCGCGCGTCGTCGATGCGGGTGAAGAGGGCGACCTCCTCCCAGGCTCCCTCCGACTCACCGCAGCCCCGCGGGTCGCAGCGCAGGCTGGCGACGCCGCGGTCGGCCAGGGCGGCGGCCAGGCGCGCGAGGATCCCCGGCGACATCGGTCCCTCCGCCGCGAACCAGGCCGGGTGCCCGCTGCGGTCCCAGCCGCCGTCCCGGTCGCGAGGCAGCCATGATGGGAGCAGCAGCACGGCGGGGTACCGGCCGCGCCGGTCGGGCAGCGGCGGCGCGTCGGGCAGGACCAGCGTGCCCGCCAGGCTGGCCTCGCCGGCGCTGAGGCGCACGTCCTCCGATCGCGGCATGACGCGAGGGTACACTCGGCCACCGATGGCCGCCCCGACGCTCGCCTTCAGCCCGCCACCCGAACCCGTGCCGTTCGTGCCCGACCCGGCCGCCGAGCTGCCGGCCGCGGCCGAGGTGGTGGTCGTGGGCGCCGGGATGGTGGGGGCGATGGCCGCCTTCCGGCTGGCCCGGGCGGGGCTGCGTCCCCTGGTGATCGAGGCCAATGCGCCGGCCTCCGGCGCCAGCGGCAGGCTGGCCGGGATGGCCCTGGCCGGCCTGGGTGGCCACTTCCCACGCGTCACCCGCCTGGTGCAGGCCGCCGGCGGCCGGTCGATCCTGGACTACACGACCCGATCGCTCGACCTGCTCGAGGAGCTGCACGGCGAGCTGCCGGGCGGGTTCGAATGGGAGCGCTCCGGGTCGGTCGATCTCCTGACCACTGCGGCGCAGGAGGAGCACGGCCGCCGGATGGCCGCGCTCCAGCTGGCGGAGGGCCTCGACGTCAGGATCGTGGAGCCGGACGAGCTGTCCGCCATCGCCCCGGCCGTGGCGCCGGGGTCGGCCCGCGCCGCGAAGTGGACTCCCGGCGACGGGCAGCTGCACCCGATCCGGATGGTCTACGCCGTGCTGGAAGCGGCGCGTGCCCTGGGCACCACGGTCGTGACCGGCGTGCGGGTGGAGCGGGTGCTCGCCCGGGCCGGCCGGGTGGCCGGAGTGGCCACATCGCACGGTGAGGTTTCCGCCGGCGCCGTGCTGCTGGCCACCAATGCCTGGTCCCCGTGGCTGGTGCCCCACATCGCCGCCAACCTGACCCCCATCCGCGAGCACGTCTGCGTCACCGAGCCGCTGCCACCCCTGCTCGGCCCGGGATTCGAGACGAACCAGTGCAACGAGTACTGGCGCCAGCTGCCGACAGGCGAGATCCTGGTCGGTGGATTCACCGCGGCCGACCAGGGGATGGGTGTCGGCTCCTACTCGATGGAGGTCAGCCCGCGCGTCCCGCCGCTGCTGGCCGCGCTCCTGGGCCGGGTCCATCCCGCCGCCGCCGACGCGCGGGTCGTGCGCTGCTGGGCGGGCCTGCTGGACTTCGCGTCGCTGGAGATCCCGATGGCCGGCCCGCTGCCGGCCGCCGACGGCCTGCCCCTGCCCGGCGGCTACCTGGCCTGCGGGCTGACCGGCCACGGGCTGCCCTATGCCCCGATCCTGGGCGTCCTGCTGGCGGAGCTCATCGCCGAGGGGCGGGCACACACCCTGCCCTTGGAACCGTTCGATCCGGCTCGCTACGTCGGCGCGCGCCACCAGCCGACCTGGCTGGAGCCCTTCACGTGGGCGCCCGCCTAGCTGAACAGGAAGCGCCAGGCGCCGGTCAGCAGGCTGACCGCCACGGCCGCCAGGCCCAGGCCGCCGGCCAGGCCCAGCAGCAGCCAGTCCGCCTGCGCCATGCGCTGCGGGCGCGCCACGCTGCGGCAGGGGAGGGCGCCGAAGCCGCGCGACTCCATGGCCGTGGCCAGCCGCGTGCCGCGTCGTACCGCCGCCACCAGCAGGCTGAGCAGCTGTCCGAAGAAGATTTGCACCGCGGCCAGCGGGGACCGCCCTGCCGACACCCCCCGCGCCCGGCGGGCCAGCGACAGGATCTGCCACTCGGCGGCCAGGATCGGCAGCAGCCGGACTGCCGCCAGCGCCCCGACCGCGAACCGGGCCGGGAGGCGCAGCTGCTGGACCAGGGCATCGGCCAGGTCGGTCGGGTCGGTGGTGACCAGGGCCAGCACGCCGGAGAAGGCGATCCCGAGAAGGCGCATTCCCAGGCCCAGTCCGGCCACCAGGTTCTGGCTGCCGACCGCCAGCGGACCGATGCGGACCACGATCTCGCCGCCCTGCTCGGCGGCGAAGACCGCGTTCAGGATGCCCACCGAGGTGGCGGCCAGCAGGATCGGCCAGGTCCTCGCCAGCAGGGCGCCCGGCGCCAGCCCGGTGAAGGGCAGCGCGGCGACCAGACCGGCCAGCACGAGCGCCGGGGTCAGCGGGTCGACCGAGAAGAAGAGGACGAGCATCAGCAGCGCGGCGGCGCCCAGCTTGGCCACCGGGTTGGCACGCGCCAGCGGCGCCTCCGGGCTGGGCCGGAGCGGCGTGAAGAGCCTCATCGCCCGCCTCCCACCGCAGCCGGCAGGCGCAGCGTGCGATCCGCCAGCGCGGTCGCGAAGTCGTGGTCGTGGGTGACGAAGCAGATTGCCCGCCCGGCGTCGCGCAGGGCGGCCAGCAGCTCCAGCAGCTGGATCGCGGTGAGCCGGTCCTGCCCGAAGGTGGGCTCGTCCAGGACGAGCACCGACGGGGCGGTGGCCAGCGCGGTGGCGACCGAGAGCCGCCGCTTCTCGCCGCCCGACAGGGTGAACGGGTTGGCGTCCGCCAGGTGGGCCAGCTGCAGCCGCCCCAGCAGCTCGTCCGCGCGTCGCAGCGCCGTGCCGTGGCCGAGCCCGGCCCGCATCGGTCCCAGGCTGAGCTCGTCGCGCACCCGGCCGGTCAGGAACTGGTGCTCCGGGTCCTGGAAGACGGTCCCGATCCGGCCCACCAGCTCGCCCGCCGGCCAGCGCCAGATCGGGTCGTGGCCGCGGCCGCGGGCCAGCGCCTCGCCGGCCATCACCTCGCCGCCGATGGGCCGCAGCAGCCCGGCCAGCAGCAGCGCCAGTGTCGACTTGCCGCTGCCGTTGGGCCCCTGGATGGCCAGCGCCTCGGCGGCGCGAACCTGGAGATCGGTCCTGGGCAGGGCGGCGACGCCGGCGCCCGGGTAGCGGTAGGTGACCTGCTCGGCCAGCAGCAGCGTGTCGGCCGGCGGCCGGTGGCGCTCCCGCGGCGCAGGCAGCCGGCGGTCGGGCACCCAGACGCCGGCGTCGGCCAGGGCATCCGCGTGGCGCCCGAACACGTCGGCCGGGGGCCCGTCCACGACCACGCCGCCGCCGGCCTCCAGCACCACCACCCGGTCGACCAGGGGCAGCGACTCGGCGACCCGGTGCTCAACCAGCACCATCGTCAGGCCCAGGCGCTCGACCACCTGGCGCAGGACGTCGCGGATCAGCCGGGCGCCGTCGGGGTCCAGGTTGGCGCTGGGCTCGTCCAGCAGCAGGAGGCCGGGGCGCAGGGCCAGCACGCCGGCCAGCGCCAGGCGCTGCTGCTCGCCGCCGGACAGGGCATCGGTCGGGCGCTCGGTCCCGTACGGGAAGCCGACCGCCTCCAGCGCCGCCGTGACCCGCGGCCAGATGGCCGGCCCCGGCAGACATCGGTTCTCCAGGCCGAAGGCCACATCGTCGCCGGCGCGCGCCATGACGATCTGCGATTCCGGGTCCTGGAAGACGATCCCCGACCGCTCGCGGGCGTGGCGCGGATCGCGCCCGTCGACCAGCAGCGAGCCTTCACCCGCGGCGGCCGCGGCCGGCTCCAGCAGGCCGGCCAGCGCCATCAGCAGCGTCGACTTTCCGGAGCCGGACGGCCCCAGCAGCAGGACCCGCTCTCCCGGCTCGACCCGCAGGTCGACCCCGCGCAGCGCCCAGGCGCGGCGGCCGGCATGGCGCCACCCCCAGCCGCGCGCCTCGACTGACGCGGGTCCCGCCGCGGCTGGCGCGCTCAGCTGATCAGACCTCCGGCTGCGCGCGGCCGGAGGGGAACGGGCCCAGAACGCCCGTGCGGGCCAGCGCCCGGACCAGCAGCCAGGAACCCAACCCGGCGACCAGCGCCGCGCTCGGAATCACCAGCGCGGCGTAGGCGAGCTGCCAGCCCGCCGCCCACTCCGGGTAGAAGAGCGAGAGGTCCAGGAGGACCGCCGCCGCGCCGGCCGACGCGCCCGCCAGCAACGCCACCGGCAGGTTCCAGGCCCGGTACAGGGTGAACGCGAACACCAGCTCGGCGGCGCCGCCCTGCATCACGCCGTAGACCACCGTCAGCAGCCCCCACTGCGCGCCCAGCAGGGCCGATACCGAGGCGGCGATCACCTCGCCCAGGACCGCGGCGCCCGGGCGCCGGACCACCAGCGGCACCAGAACGGCCGGCAGCAGCCAGACGCCGTACATGAAGCCCTGGAGCGGCGGCAGCGCCACGAACGCGGGCTTGGCGCCTTCCCACAGGAGGTTCCAGGCCTGAAAGACCACCCCGAAGGCCACGGCCAGCACGGCCGCCACCACGATGTCGACTACGCGCCACCCCTCGCGGGGAGTTGCTGCGATTGTCACGATCAAGCTCCTTCCGTTGTCCGTTCCACGACCAGGAGCGTCCCGCCGGCCAGCGCCACCGAGGCTGGGACCGCGACCACCTCGTTCGAGAGGCCGCGTGACCTGCCGAACCGGAGCCGCTCCCCGGCGAGCAGGAAGCGGAGCCCGTCGGTCTCCACCCCCTCGGCGTCGCCGCCCACCGGCAGCAGGGTCACAATCCCGCCCACGCCGGCCTCCAGGCCCAGCCGCTCCCCGCCATGCACCGCGCGGACCAGCGTGCCGCCGCGCACGATGCGCAGGTCGTGGCCGGCGCCGACCCAGTCCGGATCCGCGATCAGCAGCAGGTTGGCCAGCTCGTGGTCCAGCCGGCCGCCGCCCAGCGCCCCGAGCACCACGATCGAGGTGGCGCCGGCGTGCGCAGCCCGCGAGACGGCCAGCTCGGCGTCGGAGGCGTCCTTGTCGACCGGATGCCGCTCCACCGCCACGCCGGCCCGTTCCAGGCGCTCGACCAGCGCCGGCTCGACCGAGTCCAGGTCGCCGACCAGCAGGTCGGGGCGGCGCCCCACCCGCTCCAGCCAGGCTGCCCCGGCATCGGCCGCCACCACCAGGCCGGCGCCCTCCAGCCACCGGGCGTCGGACGCCTCGGGGTCGCCGCCGGCAACCACCACGGCCCTCATGCCGCCTCCAATCCCGGCCGGGCGCCGTCGGGGCGCACGCCGGCCGCTCCATCGGTCCCGCGAGACGACGAACGGCGCACCCACCCGGGGCGCGCCGCTGCACGGTTCAAACCGACTCCCTTCGCTGGCATGACCCAGATCAGGTTCGAGGGTCTGCGGCTCGCCGCACTCTCAGCGCTCCTGCGCTCCCCTGTCGCTCTTGGGTTGTCGCCGTCGAGCCTAGCACGCGTGGCATGATCCGGCCATGACCGATGCCGCCGGCCCCATCCATCCCAACGTGAGGCGCGTGACCGCCGCGGCGGCCGCCGCGGGCCTCCAGGTCGAGGTCGTGCGCTTCGCGGACGAGACGCGCACCGCGGTCGATGCCGCCCGAGCCGTCGGCTGCGAGGTGGGCCAGATCGTCAAGTCGCTGGTCTTCGTGGCCGACGGGGCACCGGTCGTCGCCCTGGTCTCGGGCGCCCACCAGCTCGACCCGCGCCGCCTGGCCGAGGCCCTGGGCGCCGAGCAGGTGCGGCGGGCCACCGGGGACGAGGTGCGCAGCGCCACCGGCTACGCGATCGGTGGCGTCCCGCCGCTCGGGCATGCCGGGCCGTTGCCGGTGCTGATCGACGAGCACCTGCTTGCGCATCCGTTCGTGTGGGCCGCCGCCGGCCTGCCCGACGCGGTCTTCCGCGC